>JABSSF010000071.1 GCA_013214485.1 Rickettsiaceae bacterium
GAAATGTTTAACCATACAAAATCCTTGTTGTGGAAAAAAATTGCAATTCTTGGTTGTGACTTTTAAATTGCCCTGAGATTTTATAAATAAGTAGGCTAAAAATTAAACACACTATTAATAGTAATTATCTTATAATCTTCATAAGACTTAATCGTACTAAAAATAAATTAATAATTTATTTACTATTAATTTTATAAAAAATATATATAATTATCTATGGTACAGTTAACTAATTGGATTTTTATAAATTAGCCCAATGAAGAAAATATCTTTTGTTAAAATGCATGGATTAGGTAATGATTTTATTATTATAAGTAAGAATGAATTACCTAAATCCACAAACATTAATAGTTTTATAGCTAAAATTTGCCATCGTCGTTTAGGTATTGGTGCTGATCAATTTATTATTTATAATCAAGATAATAAAATTAGCAACAAATATCACGTAGATATTTATAATCAAGATGGCAGCCCTGCTGAAGCTTGTGGTAATGCTATGCGGTGTATTGCTAGATTAATTTATGATAATTCACAACAAAAAGAAATTGTAATTGCTGTAGCAAAAAGAAATATTCATTGCAACTATATTACTAAGGATGAAATTAGCGTTGATATGGGAGTTGTTTCCTTTGATAAAGCCTGGATGCCAAACAATGACGAATTATGGAATTTAGCAAATAATTATGGCTTGGAGCCTAAAGAAGTAATTTGTGTTGATGTTGGTAATCCCCATCTAGTAATTTTTACTGAATTAAGCGATAAAGATAAAAAAATCATTGGCAAAGATTTTGAAAAACATGAATTATTTAAAGATGGTGTTAATGTTAATTTTCCAAGTTTAATCAATGATAAGATTTATCTAAAAGTATGGGAAAGAGGCACTGGGTTTACTCTTGCTTGTGGTAGCGGAGCAGCTGCTTCATTTGCTGCAAGTCATAAACTTGGATTTGTTAGTGAAAAAGCTGAAGTGATTTTTGACCTTGGTACTTTAAAAATGGCATATCATAACAATAATATTGTTATGAATGGCTCAGCTACATATGTTTTCCTTGGAGAATATGTATATGACTAAAAATACAGAAGTTATCACTTTTGGTTGTCGCTTAAATATTTATGAAAGTGAACTGATTAAAGAAAATCTTAATAAAGCAAATATTAACAATGTAGCAATATTTAACACCTGTATGGTGACTAAGGAAGCAGAAAAAGAAGCTATTAAATCAATTCGGAAGTTAAAGAGAAATCAACCAGATAAAAAAATAATTGTCACTGGATGTGCTGCCCAAGCTAATCCAGAAATATTTGCTAGTATGGATGAAGTAGACAAAATTATTGGCAATGAAGAAAAGCTCACCCCAGATCACTATAATTTGGATGGTAAAAAAGTTGTAGTTAGTGATATTATGACAGTAAAAGAAACAGCAAATCATCTAGTTAGTGGTTTTGAATCAAGAGCAAGAGCATTTATCCAAGTACAAAATGGCTGTGATCATCGTTGTACTTTTTGTCGTATTCCTTTTGGTAGGGGTAATAGTAGGTCTGTACCAATTGGCGTAATTGCTAAACAAATGAACTTACTTGTCGCAAACGGTTATCAGGAAATTGTCTTTACAGGTGTAGATGTTACTGCTTACGGGGCTGATTTACCTGGCACTCCTAGCTTAGCACAAATGATTCGTCGAACTCTTGCTTTAGTACCTAAACTTGTAAGGCTTAGATTATCTTCAATAGATATTGCTGAAATAGATAATGAATTATTTACTTTAATGAGTAATGAGCCAAGAATTATGCCTCATTTTCATATTAGTCTGCAAGCAGGAGATAATATGATTTTAAAAAGAATGAAGCGACGCCACAACAGAGAACAAATTCTGGATTTTTGTCATAGCTTTAGGAAAAAAATACCTCACGTAGCTTTTGGTGCTGACATAATTGCTGGATTTCCAACAGAAACTGATATGATGTTTGAAAATACTAGAAAGCTAATTGCAGAAGCTGGGCTGCAATATCTTCACGTATTTCCTTATTCAGAAAGAGAGGATACTCCAGCATCCAGAATGCCACAAGTTGATAAGGCAATTCGTAAAAAAAGAGCTGCTATATTACGCCAGGAAGGAGAACAACAGTTACAACAATTTTACCGTTGTAATATTGGTAGAAAAGTTCAGCTCTTAGTAGAAAAAGACAACATAGCTCATAGTGAAAATTTTATTCCTGTAAAATTAACAAAGCAATTTAAAGCTGGACAGATAATAAACGCTGAGCTAATAGATATTAAAGATAAGTATATGGTTGCCAAAGTAGCATAAGGAGGAGATTAAATGGAAAAATTTGCAGTAATTGGTGGTGGTAGCTGGGGCACTGCACTTGCTTGTCATATTGCAAGCGTTAGTAAAGAAGTTATACTTTATTTACGTGACAATAAAGGGGTAATGGAAATAAACAAACATAGAACCAACTCTAAGTATTTAGATGATATTAAAATCAATAATAATGTTGTAGCAACAGATAAAATCACAGATATTACTGAGGCTGATGTAATAGTTATAGCTGTTCCTTCACATAGTTTTACTGAAACTTTAGATAAAATAAAAGCAATAATCTCATCCGATAAAATATTATTAATTGCAACTAAAGGCTTAGCAAAAAATCCAGTAGAGTTATTTTCAGCCAGGGTAAAAAGATTATTACCAGATAATCAATTCGCTTTTATTTCAGGACCACATTTTGCCAAGGAAGTAGCTATGGGAAAATATACTACAGCAATTATCAGTAGCGAAAATTTACAACTAGCAAAAGCCCTTAGCAACAAATTAAATACTGATAATTTTGAAATAAGTAATAGCTCTGATTATATTACTACCCAAGTTGCAAATATTGCTAAAAATATTATTGCGATAAAAACTGGAATTATGATGGCTAAAGGAGAAGGGGAAAACGCTAAAGCATCCTACATTGCCAAAGGATTACAAGAAGCTTGGCTTATAGCTCAAAAATTAGGGGGAAAACCTGAAACCATTTTAAACCCCGCAATAACTGGCGATTTAATTCTAACTAGCTATTCTATTTCTTCAAGGAATACTAAATTTGGTTATGAATTTTATAAAAATAATTATGCTACGGAATTTTTACAAAATTATCCCATTTTAGTTGAAGGAGTAGAAGCTGCAAAATTAATCAAAGAAATTATCGAATTAGATAAAAGTAAATTCCCGGTAATTACATCAGTAACTGATCTTATTCCTGCTTCAATTTTGCATATATAGTCAACTAACTTACTGCTTCATAGTTATTGATTATACAGGTAAGTTAGTATGATACTGATGTAGAGTAGTATGTAAGTCCATTTTCCGATAGCTTAGAGCTTCAGCAATGTGAATTTTATTAACATGTTTTGATCTTTCTAAGTCAGCAATTGTTCTAGCTACTCTTAATACTCGATTATAACCCCTCATTGACATCCTAAATTTCTCTGCTGCTTTATTTAAAATATCTCGTCCTTCATCTACAGGCAACGCATAATCTATTAATAATTGCCCATCAAGATTGCTGTTTAATTTGATATCATAGCCCTCATAACGCTCTAATTGTATTTTCCTTGCAACTTTAACTCTTGCTGCAATATCGGCTGTTTTCTCTTCTTTATCTTCATCAGTAATAGGATCGTAGTGATAATTTTCCTCGTTATTAACGTCTATATGAATATCGAAACGATCTAAAATTGGCCCTGAAATCTTAGCTTGATAATTAGTACCACAATGTGGAACTTTATGACAAGATTTTTGATCATCAAATAAATAACCACATTTACATGGATTCATTGCTGCAACTAATTGAAAATTTGCTGGATATTTTACATGAGCTCCTGATCTTGCAATTAAAACTTCACCTGTCTCTATCGGCTGTCTTAATGATTCTATCACCGCATTATTAAATTCTGGTAATTCATCTAGGAATAACACCCCATTATGCGCTAGTGAAATTTCCCCAGGTTTTACTTTCCTACCAATGCCACCACCGACCATTGCTGCCGCAGAACAAGAATGATGGGGACTACGAAACGGTCGCTGTCGTATCAAACAACCATTCTTAATATTACCTGCAATGCTTGCTATAGTACTAGATTCTAAAATTTCTTCTGGTACTAATTCTGGCATGATTCCAGGAAGTCTTGCAGCTAACATTGATTTACCAGTTCCAGGTGATCCTACCATTAATAAATTATGTCCCCCCGCAGCTGCTACTTCTATAGCTCTTTTAGCTAGTTTTTGCCCTTTAATGTCAGCCATATCTGGATATGTTATAGGAGTTTCATCTTTAACGATTTCAGGAGCAGCTATTGCTAAAGTACCTTTAAAATGATTAATCAACTCTAACAAACCATGAGGTGCTAAGATTCTGTCATTACCAGACCAAATAGCTTCACTGCCATTTTCTTTAGCACAAATTAATCCTTTATCACGGGATAACGCTCCAATTGCTGCTGGCAATACACCATTAACAGGGATAATACTACCATCTAATGATAACTCCCCGAGAATTAAATAATTAGCTAATTCCTGTGCTGGTAAAACATTTATGCTAGATAAAATCGCAACTGCAATAGCTAAATCAAAATGACTCCCCTCTTTTATTAAATCGGCTGGACTCAAATTAATTAAAATTTTCTTCGCAGGCATAGCAATACCTATTGAAGATAATGCTGCACGAACCCTTTCTCTTGATTCACCAATGGTTTTATCTGCAAGTCCAACTATAGTAAAATTTGGTACACCAGTTGCAAGCTGTACTTGAACATCAACATCAATAATGTTAATCCCATTAAAAGCTAAACTTGGAATCCTAGTAATCATTATTATATTTTCCTCCATGCAAAACCATCTTTTTTGACCATTTTTGTGTCATATCTATCCTCAGATCCTCACGTTACCTACTAGTACGTTACGACTTTGCAGGCTACTACTACTAAAACTGATTCAAAAAATTTTGATTTTTCAACATCCCCTTTTATAAAATAAATTTTGCTAAGTCACGATTTTGTACTAATTTTTCTAATTGCTTAATTACAAATTTATCATCAATAACTATTTTCTTTTTAGTACTTGCACTAACTTCATAACTAATATCTTCAAGCAATTTTTCTAAAGTAGTATGTAATCTTCTAGCTCCAATATCTTCTATTTCAATATTAAAATTAGCAGCATGCTCAGCAATTTCGTCAATTGCTTTTTCGGTAAACTCAAGCTCTACACCTTCAGTAGCAATTAATGCTTTATATTGTTTAATTAAACTTGATTCTGGTTCAGTAAGAATTCTGATTAAATCTTTTTTATTCAAAGAAGTCATTTCAACTCTAATCGGTAAGCGCCCTTGTAATTCAGGTAGTAAATCTGAAGGCTTTGAGACATGAAATGCTCCTGAAGCAACGAATAAAATGTGATCAGTTTTCACCGTACCATATTTAGTCGTCACACTAGTACCTTCAATTAATGGCAATAAATCACGCTGCACCCCTTCCCTACTAACATCACCTCCTTTAGATTCTGATCTTGAAGTTATTTTATCAATTTCATCTAAAAATACAATACCCTGATTTTCTACTGCTTCTAAAGCATCAACAACTATTTTATCTTGATCAATCATCTTATCCGATTCTTCAGAAGTAATTATTTTCAAAGCATCTTTTACAATTAATTTTTTCTGTTTAGTTTTTTCTGCACCAAATGCTTTCCCTAGCATATCACCAATATTAAGCACTCCCATTGCAGCACCTGGCATCCCTGGTATCTCAAAACTATTATTACCAATAGGTCCACTATCTAAAACAGCTATCTCTATTTCAGTATTATCAAGCTCCTTTTCCAAAATTTTACTGCGAAACTTATCACGTGTATCACTTGATGCTGAAGTACCAACAACTGAATCTAAAATTCTTTCAACTGCTAATAATTTAGCTTTTTCTTCAACGGTCTTTTTAGCTTTATCTTTTTGAAAATTAAAAGCAATTTCTACTAAATCCCTAACAATTGATTCAACATCACGACCAACATAACCAACTTCAGTAAATTTAGTTGCTTCTACTTTGATGAAAGGAGCTTCAGCTAATTTAGCTAGACGCCTAGCAATCTCTGTCTTACCAACTCCTGTAGAACCAATCATTAAAATGTTCTTAGGAGCAATTTCACTACGCATTGGTTCTTTTACATTCATCCGCCTGGTTCTATTGCGCAAGGCAACTGCTACAGCCTATTTTGCTGTCTTTTGGCCAACAATATCTCTATCTAACTCAGCAACTATTTCTGCTGGTGTTAATCCCATGTTTTTTTTCTTCATACAACTTTCTCTATAATAATATTATGATTTGAAAATACACAAATATCTGCAGCAATATTCATTGATCTTTTAACGATTTCTTCAGCAGTCATTTTATTCTTTTCCACTGATTTTAACGCTTTGGCTGCAGAAAGCGCAAAAAAACCACCAGATCCGATAGCTGCTATACCATCTTCTGGTTCCACCACATCTCCAGTACCAGAAACTATAAGTATATTATTGCTATCTGCAACTATTAACATTGCTTCTAAACGGCGTAAATATTTATCTGTACGCCAATCCTTGGCAAGTTCAACACAACTCCTAACTAACTTATTAGAATATTTATCTAACTTTGTTTCTAAACGTTCAAATAAGGTAAGAGCATCTGCAGTTGATCCAGCAAACCCAGCAACTATCTTATTATTTGCTATTGTACGTAATTTTTTTGCTGTTGATTTAACGATGAAATTTCCAAGCGATACTTGGCCATCTGCAGCAATAACTACATCTTTATCTTTTTTTACACAAAGTATTGTTGTGCCCTTCATAGATATGTTACTTGAAGAATAGTTGTTCATAGTGTATCCTAAATTTATAATTAAGATTAAATTAAAATTATTTTTATAGATACATAGTTGCTTCACATTTAAATTACAAGTGTTTTTATGAAATTATATGCAATATATAGTAAACTTTCCGAAGAAGATAGCACTCCAATTATTATAAAACAAGGCTTTTCTTTTTGGGCTACAGTGTTAAATTTCTTTTGGGCTTTGTACCACAGGATGTGGATTGTAACCTTTTTTACCTTAATTGCAAATATATTAGTTGTATATATTAGCGCATCAAAACCAGAAATAATAAGTATTGCATATCTTATCAATTTTGCTATATTGCTTGTATTTGGTTTTTTCTCTACTGAAATGCAAGAATTTACTGCCAAACGTCAAGGTTTAAAACTGGAAGATATTATTCTTGCTAAATCAGAAGATGAAGCTGAAATTCTTTATTTTATGCGTAAATACAAAATAAAAGCTACAAGATAACCATGACTTACGATAAGAATAATATTTTTGCTAAAATCATTAGTGGTGAAATTAATACTGATAGAATCTATGAGGATGATAAAGTAATTGCTATTAATGATATTAATCCTGCAGCACCCATTCATATATTAATAATCCCTAAGGAAAATTATGTAGACTTTGCTGATTTTGTCAATAATGCTAATAGTGAATATATTGCTCATTATTACAAAATTATCAACAAAATAGCTAAAGATAATGGGGCTGATGAATATAGATTAGTAACTAATAAAGGAGCAGCTGCAGGACAATCAGTATTTCATTTTCATACTCATCTGCTTGCTAACATGAGTACGCATGAATTAATTAACAAGAATTTATAAAAATAATATATGGAAAAACAATATAATATAGCAGTGGTTGGCGCTACTGGTAGTGTTGGTCGCCAGCTCTTAGTAACACTTGATGATAGAAAATTCCCAGTAAAAGAAATTTATGTTGCAGCTTCCAATAATTCAGTTGGTAAAAAAGTTAGCTTTGGCGATGATACACTTAACGTAGTACCAATTAAAGATTTAGATTTTACTAATATAGAAATAATTTTCTTTTGCGCTGGATCAAATGTTGCTAAAGAGTACGCACCGCTTGCAGCAGCTAAAGGTTGTATTATAATTGATAAATCTTCTTATTTTCGTTTAGAAGATGATGTACCGCTTATAGTACCTGAAGCAAATATTCACCATTTAAAAAATTTTAAATCTGGGATAATAGCTAATCCTAATTGCTGTGCTATTCCACTTGCTGTAGCACTTAAGCCTCTTGATAATGCTTGTAAAATTAAGAGATTAGTAATTTCTACATATCAATCAGCATCAGGAGCAGGCAAAGAAGCAATGAGTGAGCTATATACTCAAACTAAAGCAAAATATGTTTATGAAAACATCAAACCTAAAGTTTTTCCCACACAAATTGCTTTTAATTTATTTCCTCATATTGGTGATTTTAGAGAAGATGGTTATAGTGAAGAGGAATATAAAATAACTGAAGAATTAAAAAAAATCATTGGTTCTCACATAAGCTTGACAGTTACTTGTACTAGAGTACCAGTGTTTGTATCACATTCAATGTCAGTCAATGTTGAATTTGAGCGTGATACTAATGCTACCGAGATAGATGAATTACTGAGTGAAGAAGATGGGATAATAGTATATAACCATGAAAATGAGGTAAAATATCCAACACCTGTAGAAATTACAGAACAAGATGAAGTATTTGTAGCTCGAATACGAGATGACTTGTCACGTAAAAATACAGTTAATTTATGGGTAGCATCTGATAATTTACGTAAAGGAGCAGCTCTTAACGCCGTACAAATTGCTGAAGAAATAATCACTAAAAATTAGTTATAATGGTAATATGTTTTTATCAACACAAAATATAGACTTAATAAAAAAACATGAATCTAAATTCATATCCTTTAAATATGTTGATTTACACGGTAACTTAAAACAATTTGACACTTCTAGTCACAATAACATAAATAACTTAATATATATTGAAGATTTAGAATTAAATCTAAGGCCTATTCTGGGTAAAGCTTTCATTGACCCATTTAGAGCCATTACTACAACAACTATATTTTGTGAAAATATTAATGTTAAGCAAAATTTTCGGAAAAAATTATTAGAAAAATTAGAATTAAGCAAAACCCAAAATATAAAAAATGATTTAAGCCTAGAAATTTCTTTTTGGTTACGAGATAAAGTTTCTAATAATTCTGACGATGATTTATTATGTTGTGCTGATCCCATTGATAAATATGCTAATCTGCGTAGTGACATTATCCAAACTTTAGACGATATTAACTTAAAAACAACATTACATTATCATGGTAAAACAACCGCCCATTCTGTAATTGGAATTTTGGGAAGTAACTTTATTGATTTAATTGATAATTATTATGTTAGTAAGTTTATTATTCAAAATATAGCAGAAAATTATGGTAAAATTGCTCAGTTTCACTACCAAAAACATGATAATTTATGCTTATCTATGCCAAATATGGGAAACTTTGATGAAAATTTAAAACAATTATCTAAATTTTGTTATCACTTGCCATCTCATAAGTCAATATCGCAAAATAAAAATAAATTATTATTAGCGATAAAAAATAATACTAATCTCTATCAAGCTATCAATCAACTAATAACATAAAATTAAAAATATATTCCATATTTTAATATGTGGTATTGTTAAATAACGAATGACAGAGTGATAAAAATATAGTACTCTATAAGAAAAAGGATATTATATGGAATATT
>JABSSF010000072.1 GCA_013214485.1 Rickettsiaceae bacterium
CTATGTGCTAAATGTATGGCTACTCCTGGCCATTATGATCTTGCTAGGGCTGTATTAAAATTTGATTTTCATAGTAAGAAATTGATTCATAATTTTAAATATTACGATCATACTCATTATGCTAAATTATTTGCTCATCTTTTAGTTAGTAGATATCAGCAAGAATTTAATGATGTAAATATCATTGCTCCAGTACCAATGAATCGTTTTAAAAGAATAATAAGGCATTATAACCAATCACAAATATTAGCAGCAGAACTTGCTAAATTAATGCAAAGAACTATGATTCCTGATTTACTTATCAAATCAAAATGGACAAAACCACAGACCAGGCTTTCTAAACAACAAAGAATTAGTAATTTGCGAGGTAGTATCAAATTTAATAAAAAATATAACCTAAAAGATAAAATAGTCTTGTTAGTTGATGATGTTCACACTACTGGTACAACTAGTAATATTTGTAGTAAAATTCTGAAACAAAATGCCGCCAAAAGCGTTAAATTAGCAACTATTGCTATGACTTAATTATATTTATCGTCTGTTAATAAAAAATTAATATTTTTATATTAAAATTAAAGAATAGGCAACCAAATATGATGATATTATGGCAAAGAGACAAAATCAACTCACTATAAAATTAAATCAATTCAAGAAGCTAGAGAAACCCAAGGTTATTGACAATAATCCTGAAGATGTAAAAAAATATATTGAAAAAGAGATTTTAGGAGGAGAGAAGCTTCTATATCCAGATGTGAATACTACGCCTGGTGAGTTTGTAAAGATTAATGAGCAGATGCAAAAAATTTGTGACTTCATGAAAGATAAAGGACTTGTAAATGCTCCAGGTTTGATGAGTAAATTTAATTCACTAGCACATAAGAAAAATGAGATTCAAGTTCAAAAACTAATTAAGGAAACTACTGAAAATATTATTTATAGCATTACCAAAGGTAAAAAAGAAAAATAAATAAAAGAATTATGTAACCAATATAAAGATCGTAAATTTATGTGTGGCCCTGGAACCTTAACGAATTTACAAGACATACTTGGTGATATTATTTTAGGAAAAAGCCAAGGAATTGAAGGTTATATTTATGCCGCAAAAGATGATGTAGTAACTAACGTAATCGTACAAATGTACCAAAACAAAAAATTCAAAAACTTTGAGTTTCAGATGCACCATAGTTGGGAAATTCATAATATTAGTTTTCTAAAAAATAAATTTGCAGATGAATATGGGTTGAATAAAAAAGATTTAAAAGAGGATAAATATTTAGCACAAATAGAGAACAGGACATTTCTAAATAGAATTAGGAAAAAACAGAGAGAAGAGTTAAAGAACACAATAGAAAAAGAAGAAACAATTACTGCTTTTGTTGAAAGAGTAGCTGATAAAATTATATTTAATTTACCTATTCTGGAAGGAAGTTATCATGATTTTAATTCAGTAGAAAAAAAATTAAATATATTAGATTTATTTGGCGAAGATTTTATTAAAAGATCAGATGTATTGCTTGATATTCCAGAAGGTGAATACGAACCAACAGGTTATAAAAAAGATTACAAACAAAGAATTCAAAATGTAGTCAAATTATACCTTCATGAACAAGGATATATAAATGATCAAAACATTGAATTAACAAAATTAAAAATAGAGTTAGCAAATAATCTAGATAAAAATAGTTACGGAGTTAATATTTTAACTTCTAAAATTTTAGAAAAAGCCAAAAAATTAGATGCTTTGGAAGAATTTATAGAATATGCAATAGATAATAATATAAAGATTGAAAAAGGAGCTGAGAAATTTTTCTCTCCTGATGTTTTTAACAAACCAAAATATCGCGATGATATAAGTCAAATTGTAAGGTATTTTAAACGTAATGATGTAAAATTTGAATTTGACAACAAAGGATTAGAAAAAAAATTCAAGGCTGAGAAGAATCCTGATAAGGCTATGTTATGTTTAAATGAAGAAAAATTTTTAACAAAACCTCTAACTACAGCTGAAATAAATCAAGCTAATCTTAGAATAGCTATAGCAGAAAATGAGAATCTTGAAGAAAATGAGAATCTTGATGTTATAAAGTGGGCTCGTGATGATAATAATAACTGGAAAGGTACAAATAAATTAAAAGCAATTATCCAATATGTTAATAAGGATAAGAATTTAAAACTTGAAAATCAGAAATTTGTACCGCTTGAAACTCTAAAAGAGGCAGAAAAAGAGGGTTATTTGGATGATATTGTCAAATATGTAATTGATAATGATATAAAGATTCTAGATAATAAGTCAAAATCTAAATCTATTACGGCATATGCTCATGAGCAAGGAATAGATAAGATCAATTCAAGCTCTATAGCAGATTGTGAAATTAAGCAAATTGTTAAATTATATCAAGAAGCCAGTAATTCTGAAGAAAAAGAACGTTTAGAGAAACGTTACGTTGAATGTAATAATACTATAAATCCACAGCTGGTAAAAGAAAAGCTCAAAAATAACAGTACTTTTGCTGATCCTCTTAGAAAATACTCAGAAAAAGAATTAGTTATCTCAAATCCTATTGATTATTTGGTTAATTTAAAAAGTAAAGACAAGGATTTTAATGTTTTTAAATGGGCAGAGAAAGAAGGTTGCTTAAAAGAAGTTCTTGAATGTGTAAGAAAGAAAAAATTTTCTAGTGAATTGCCAATCTCTGAAGAAAAAATAGAAGGGTTGTTCAACTCCATTAGGGGTGTTGATTTAGAAAATGACGGAAGTAAAAAACCTAAACAGAATATTATTACTAAATGGGTGTATTATTTTGCAGAAAGTAATATACAACTTTTTGATAAAGATAAAAACCATATATCCTTATCAAGATATGGGTTCAATAATGGCATAAAACCTAGTCTTATAAAAACCATCAAAGAAAAAGAAATTGAAAACATAAAATTATTATACCAAAAAGCAAACATAGGTAATGATAAGACCAAAAAAGAAAGTTTAGAAAAACTTTATAAAGATTGTTGTTTGACTAATATAAAAAGAGAAATTAAGGAAAAAATTAAAACTAATAGTGAGCTTACTTATGATCTTGTAGGTTCTTCAGGAAAAAGACTAATTAAAGCAAACCCTATATAGGCTATGGTTGATAACGAGATAAAGTTAGAGTCATTTAAAAACTATAATATTGATAAAATAATTGATGATTATTTTGATAAGGGTGCGTTTAATGAAAAGCATAGTGATATTTTTGCAGATAGTCTTACTAAAAAGATTACTAATGAAATTGACTCTAGTGATAATCTATCTCAAGCTGTAGTGGATGTTTTGAGCTCAATACAAATAAATGACAAGCCTATAATTGATATGTTTAAAGAGGCAGAAATAGCAAATATCGTCAATGGTAATGTTGATAGTAATAGCATGAGAATTTCTGATGCAATTAGTCAATGTCTTCATGAGGAAAAAATAGTTAAACTGTCTCCTAAAAAAATTGAGGCTATAGAATCTCGAAGAAATTTAATGAAAGATGTCGATAAACGTATGAAGGATGTCGATATGGGTAAGACTTCTAAAAAAGATGTAGCAGATTTCATTATAGAAAAATATTTAGACACTAATGACAAAAATACTGAAAAAGCATTACAGCAAGTTTTTGAGCAAGTTCAAGGCAAAAAGGCAAAGTTATTAGGGCAGGATAGTGCTCTTTTCAAATTTCTTGATGACAAAAAAAATGTCAAAATGTTGTTAGATTATCATGCTACTACTAAAACAACTGATGCGTCAAAGCTAAATAATATAAAAAATGAAAATCTTAAGAAAGTTTTGAGTACTTTATCAAAGTTTAAATCTAAGGAAACACAACAATTAGATCATACTAAACTAGATCTTCCTGTGATCAAAAAATGTATGGATATAGTAGATAAGAACCCAAAGCTTAAGTCAAGTGCAAGGAATTATAATGAACTCAGTACCACGCAAAAAGTTTTAGTAGCCTGTAGTATAGTGCTTGCCCCAATAACATATTATGCTTTTAAGGCATCAAATAAGCAGAAAAAACAAAAACTAACTGCTACTATGGAAAAAGAATTGGCAAATATTCAAAAAGAACTAATTGGCGTAAATGCAGTTAGTAAAAAATCTACTAAAAGTTGTGTTAAAAATCCTGTAAAAAATAAAGAGCATATTCAACGTTAAGCGAAATTTGTCTGTGTGTCTGTTCACAACAAAAATTCGCTACCCAGAGCTGACTTTTAGGGAGGCATGAGGATCCAGATTTGATTTTATTACAGCTTATTTTTCTCTTGATGGACGAAAAAAGTAAAGCTAGCAAGGTTTACCAGAACGCCAATAACTAATCCATCAATTTCCAAGCTTTTAGCTAGAAGAATATTCCAAAATACTACACTAGAAATGGCAAGTATTGTAGTAATAATAAATTCATTAATTTTAATTTTATAACCTAAAATTCCGCCACAAAAAGGTATTAAAATAATTGGTGACCAAAAATTATAACTATATAACAAAATATCCATTGCACTAGTTATATTAATGGCAAATATAATAGCTAGTCCACCAATTAAGAAAGTAAATAATCTTGTTAATTGTAATTCTACATTTGGGATCATATTATGCTTAAAAGGACGAATTACATCATGCACTATCGCAATTGCTGCAGCATTTAAATATGAATCTGCTGATGACATTATCACTGCTATAATACCTGCTATTGCTAGCGCTTTAATTCCTACAGGTAAAATATTAACAATTGATGGCAGAGATAAGTTTGGATCTATATTTGGATTCATAGTTAAAGCTACTAAACCAATACCTCCAGCTATCATAAAAAATGGTACTGACATAATACTACTATATAAAGTACCTCTCTTAGTAGTTATAACATTTTTAGTAATAAATAAACGTTGCACATAAGGTGGTACTAGGGCTTCACCAAATAAAAAGCTTAAGAATAGGCTAACCATAGTTAAAATAGGCATATCTCCTGGAATTGTAAAATGATTAGTGGGAACTTGCTGAAATATATTACCAAAACCATCAGAATAATAAATTCCAAGAATTAATGTAAGTGGAATAACAAAAATTAGAATAGCAAATTGTAATATGTCAGTTGCAACAACTGCTTGCATACCACCAAATACGGAATAGGCTATGACAATACCACAACCAATTATGATACCATAAACTTGTTCCATACCAAGGAAAAGCTGGAATACATAACCCATAGCTGTTACCTGAGCTCCAATAATTCCTGCGCAAACCACTACAGAAGCAATACCAGTAATAACTTTGCCAAGCTTACCATAAAAAGAACCCATAATGTCACCAACAGAAATTGCTGAATAAAATGGCTGCATACGTGGCGCTAACACTGTTGCTACACAAAATTGTTGTAGGCTAAATCCAAGTAAACAAAATATGTAAACAATACCATATTGGAAAGTTTTTTCACTAATACCAAAAGTATAACCACCGCCTATATAGGAAGCTGATAAAGTAGAAAATAAAGCCCAAGTACCGTAGCTTCTTTTACCTACGGCAAAGCCATTAATATCCTTTATACCTCTCCCAGCATAAATGCCAACGACAAAAGTTAGAAATAAAACATTTAATACAACTATAACATTAACAGCATTCATAACATATACTCTATTTTAAAATAGTAAGTTAAACTAAACCTTATTCATATACAGCATATTTTATTTAACAATGCAAATAAAAACATGCTTTAGCAGTATAAATTAATATTTATTCTGTTAATAAATCAACATTACCGCCAATGGCAGTTAAATTAATTGAAGTTGTTCTTTCTAACATAAATTTTAATAAATAATTAGGACCACCAGCTTTAAAACCAGTACCAGATTTGTTTTCTCCACCAAATGGTTGTGATTCTACTTTTGCTCCAACTATCGATCTATTAGCATAAATATTACCAGCTTTAATTTTATTTCTTAAATACTCAATTTTTTCTTCTATCCGACTATGAATACCAAAGGTTAGGCCATAACCATAATTATTAATTTCGTCAATCACCTTATCTATTTTCTTGGTTTTATATTTAATAACATGTAAAACAGGGCCAAAATTTTCATTTTCAATATCATTAATAGAGTTGATTTCAATAATATGAGGATAAAAATAATGTCCTCCTTTAGTTCCTCCTTTTTGTGGATGAGTAAAAACTTTAAATCCTTTCTTCTGCATGTTCTCTATATGTGATATTAAAACATCATATGATGTTTTATCAATTACAGGGCCGATATCAGTACTAAAATCTACAGTATCAGAAATTTGTAATAATTCTGTAGCTGACTTAATCATATCAAGTAGTGGTTTATAAATTTCTTCTTGAATATAAACTACTCTTAAAGCAGAACATCTTTGCCCAGCAGAATAAAATGCTGATATTAAAATATCATCACATACCTGCTCTATAAGAGCGGAGCTATCTACAATCATGGCATTTTGTCCTCCAGTTTCTGCAATTAGAGGGACAATTGAGGGGTTATTATTTGCTAAAGTGTTGTTGATTAATTTAGCAGTCTGGCAAGAGCCAGTGAAAGCGACTCCTGCAATTCTTGAATCAGTTACAACAAATTTATTAAAGTTATTTCCTGAGCAAATAATTAACTGCAGCGCTGATTTAGGTATACCAGAACTACGCATAAGTTTTACCATGAAATTAGCAATTACTGGAGTTTGACTTGCAGGCTTGGCTATTACTGTATTTCCTGAAACTAAAGCTGCAACTATCTGTCCTGTAAATATTGCGAGAGGAAAGTTCCAGGGGCTGATGCAAGCAAATACTCCCCTACCATGCATAGTTAATAAATTACTCTCTCCTGTAATGCCAGGAAGCTCTATTTCTTGCATTACTTTCTTAGCTTGAAGAGCATAGTAACGACAAAAATCTATAGCTTCAATTACTTCATTAATGGCATCATGAATGGTTTTACCAGCTTCTTTAATTAGTAAAGCATATAATTCAAATTTATGTTTTTCAATGTTAATTGCAATATTTTCAACTATCCGACTTCTTTTATCAACATCAATATTAGTCCATTTAGTAAATTCCCTTGTAGCAGAATCTATTGATTTATTAATTTCTTTTTCAGAAATAATTGCTACAGTAGAAAATTTTTCAGCAAATTTTCCTGGACAAAATGTTTCCGTAGTTTTTCTGGTATTATTAATTTCTATACCATCAATAATGGAGCCAATTTTATATGTTTTATTATAATAACTAGCTACTTTTTCTTTAATATAATCATAATTTGTTTTATAACCTAAATCATAACCCATAGCGTTCTTCCTATCTTTATATATATTTTCTGGTAAAATAATAGTATTGCTGGTATCTAATAAATTTAGTACTCTATCATGTAAGTTATATGCAAGCTCTTCTACAGGTGTTTCTTTATTATGTATCTTATGAATAAAACTATTACCTGCACCATTTTCTAGCATACGTCTCATTAAATAAGCGATTAAATCATTTGATTTTCCAACGGGCGCATAAATCCTCACATTTTTAGTTTTTGCTAAAAGCTCCTGATGCAATTTATCTCCCATACCGAATAATTTTTGTAGTTCAAAATTCTTATCTTTACCAAGTTGTAATATCGTAGCTGCAGTTAAGGCATTATGCGTAGCAAATTGCGGGAAAATATAATCATTATTAGCTAACATTTTCCGAGCACAAGCAATATAATTTGCATCAGTATATTCCTTTTTAGTAAATACGGGATAAGATTTAAGTCCTAATTCTTGAGCATGTTTTATTTCGCTATCCCAATATGCTCCTTTTGTTAAACGCACAGGAATTATTTTTTTATGTTTTTTAGTAAGATCTATAATTTGATCTAATAATTGATAGCTTCTAACATTGTAACTTTGTAGTACTAAACCAATACCATTGAATCCTTTAAATTCAGGCTTAGCTATTAATTTACTTAAAAATAACATATAAGCATCAAGTCTAAATGATTCTTCTGCGTCAAAAGTAATAGTTAGGTTATTGTTACGAACTTCTTTTACTAAAGCAACTATTTTAGGCATTAATTTTTTTTCTAAATCAGCAAATTTTGTTAGCTCAAATCGTGGATATAACGCAGTTAATTTTACTGATATGTTTGGTCTTTCAAATAAGTCTGAAGATTTGTCTTGATAAGATTTGCTAATATATTTTATCATTTTTTGATATTCTTGAAAATAACGATCAGCATCAACCATTGTTCTTGAAGATTCTCCAAGTAAATCAAAAGAAAATTTATAATCTTCATATTTACCTGTCCTATCCACAGCATCATATATATCTTCAGCAAAGATAAATTCCTTACTTAAACGCAAGATCACTGTTTTGAGAATCTTGATAAATGCTGGCTGACCTATTCTTCTTACAAGATTAGTTACTACATTTTGTGATTCAATTACGTCAGTATATTTACCAAACATATATAATCCAAATGAGGTAAATATAGTTCTTAAAGATTGATTTCCCTTAAATAAATATTGTAGCCAATTCTTATGTGATAATTTGTCAATTGCTAGAGAATTACTTATTGTATTATCTGGTATTCTAAGTAATCCTTCTGCTAAACATATTACTGCTAAGCCTTCGTCTGAAGATAAGCTAAAACGGTTAATAAATTCTTCAATAGAAAAGCCTTTATGGTCTCTGATTAATTGAATATATTTTTCTGTATTGGCAATAATTAATTCTGTTTCTGCATCATAGAACTTGAATTGTGGTAACAGCTTCTTAATTATTTCAGATTCATTTTCTGAATTATTAAATTGGTTATTTATCTTATTATTTATTATATTATTATTCATCATCTATAATTACTTTATAATCTGCAATGGATCGATCTTTATAAAAATATAAAGCAACTAAACTAAGCAAAGAACAAAAAATTATATAATAAATACTAGAAGTAAGATGCCCAGTATTTTGTACTAAATATTCAATAATATATGGTGCAGTACCGCCAAAAATACTCGCTGCTGTATTGTAGGAAATAGAAAGACAAGTATTTCTTAAATTAGTAGGATAAAGTTCAGCCTGCAATGTTGGTTCAGGGCCTATATAAGAAGCAGCCATTATTGCAATAATTATTTGGGCTAAAATGACTGTTAGATAATTGCCATTTTCTAATATTTGCAATAATATAGGACTAAACACAATAATTGCTGTTAAATTAATAACAAAAATCTTTCTCCGACCAATTTTGTCAGATAACCAGCCAGTTAACAATGTAAAAATTGCCATGATTATATAACAAAAATTAGTTAAATTATCAATATAAACTTCACTGAAACCTCTGTTAATTCTCATATAAGAAGTTAAATAGATTGCTTCCATATAAAAGAGTAAAGAACCAGTAGCATTAATTCCCATAGAAATAAGCATATCACGCCAATGATGAGTAAAGGCTTGTTTAAATGGCGAGCGGATAACTTCACCACGATATTTACTTTCTTCAAATAATGGGGTTTCTAAAGTATGTTTTTTAATATAATTACCAGTAGGAAAGAATCAGCAGAACACCAAAAATTAGTAATCCTATGACGAGAATAACAAATAAAAAGGGTGCTGATATAACAGCGACAACCCCAATCAATATG
>JABSSF010000073.1 GCA_013214485.1 Rickettsiaceae bacterium
GCTATTTTAGCACCTCCTAGTAACTTTAGTGTACCTTTATAATCAGCTCCGTTATCATTATTAGTAATTTTTGTTACTTTAATGTCTGATCCATCTACTAACTGTAATGTATTATCACCTAGAGTTATTTCTGCTAAACCTGTATGACCATTATTACCTGCTACTGTACCAATTGATCCTTGTATTTTAGCACCTCCTAGTAATTGCAATTTACCTTTATAGTCATTTCCAGCATCATTATTAGTAATTTTTGTTACTTTAATTTCTAATCCATCTACTAGCTGTAATGTATTATCACCTAGAGTTATTTCTTTTAAAGAATTTGTAGCTCCTACATCCCCAGCTAAAGTTCCTGCTCCTGCAAATTCAAGTATTCCTTTATCATTATTACCTGTTGTATTATCAACATTTGCATATAATGTGATACCATTATTAACAATTAACTTAGAATTTGCGTGATGAAGCTCAACTTTTCCAAGAGCAGAATAATTACTTGCTGCTATTCCTGTGTTTCCACCTCCAAAAAAATCTCCCTTAGCTGCAACAGCACCAGTCAGCGTTAAACTTTTGCCATTTATAACTTTTATTTGCATTTTAGCAGCTGCATTCGGTCCTAATAACGCTGCCCCTGCTACCGCTGCTCCATTACTTAAATCAACAATTGAGCCTATGCTAACATTATTATTTACTATAAGCCTATTATTATTACCTATTAAATTATTATTATTGGTATCAATAGCCTTTATATTATTAATTACTCCTATTTGTCCACTATACTGTCCAGCAAAACGTAATGTTGAATTATTGACAAAAGCTACATTCCCCCCTCCGTCAAGACCAACTCCACCAGCTAGGTTAAAACCTCCAACAACAGATCTACCTTGAGCAACTGCAACAGCTGATGCTTCTTGTGCAATTAATGTAACCAATGCTATTCCAGACACAGTCGTTAAAATCTTTTTTGTAATTTTGTTTTTTTTCGTTAATTTCATATCCACCTTATTCTTTTTCATAAATTTCATCTCTTCCTCCTTGTGTTTTTACATCAAAATTAAAATCTAATAATTAAAAATCCTAGAGGTTATAACATATTACTTAATAAGTTTCAATAAATAAATTGTAAGTTATAACATTTATAATAGATAATCAAGAAAATAAAATAGATTGCTATGAAAATATAACCTATTATAAGTTAATAAAGGGGTTTATAAATTTTAGTCAAAATAGAAAGTTGTTATCATAAATCAAAAAAATAGCTAATTAAATTATTGCTAACTCTAAAGTAATTATTAACTTCTATAATCAGATATAAGCAATACATGAATAATAATGTACAGATATCATAAGCTAAACAAAAAAAGCCACAAAGAATACAACCTTAAGTATTTTTTTGTTTATCATAGTGGTATAAATTTTTTGTTAATTAAAATTAGCATAATAATAAAACTATATTTAAAAAACATAATAACTTACTATTTTTTAGATATATAATACCATATGATTATTATGTTTTTAGATAAATAAAAAGTTAAATATATTTCATATTTCTTATAGATGCTTAGAAAGAGAGGGGGCTGTAGTATTAATTCATAAATGATAGTTTAAGTTTATATCTAATGTAGTTGACTTTTTATTATAAATCATATAAACTAGATTAATAAACTAGTTATTTAAGGGTTATAATTATGAGAACTATAGGAATGTTTAAAACAAAAACTCATCTTAGCACACTTCTTAAGGAGGTAGAGAATGGTGAAGAGCTTTGTATTACTAACAGAGGCAGGGAAATAGCTGTTATTATTCCAGTGGATAAATATTACAAGAGTAAATATCAAGACATTACGCAAAAATTCATCGAATTAAAAAAACGCTCTCCGCTTGGAACTATTGATGATATTCTAAAAATGAAATCAGAGGGTAGAAAGTGAACTTAGTTGTAGATTGCTCTTTTATTATGTCATCTTTGTTACCAGATGAGAAAGAACAAAAAATAGCAGAAATTTATTACCAAATAGCTGAAAATAAATATAAGGTATATGTTCCTGCAATTTTCTATCTTGAATGTACTAATGTCTTGCTATCATCATTAAAAAGAAAAAGAATTAATAAAGAAACTTATGAGGAATATATAAATTTACTAAGTTTATTACCTATTAATGTTGATAATTTTTCTGCAACCCCTGAATCTTTATACTCAATAAGTAAATTATCAACCACATACAATTTAACTTCTTATGATGCGAGTTATTTAAATTTAGCAATTCGAATTGAGGCTAGCATTGCAACATTAGACAAGAACTTAACAACAGTTTGTAGGCTAGCAAAGATAAAACTAGAAATTTGAGAAATAATTATACATAACAAAATAAGGGAAATGATAATATATAATTTGAATTAAGTACCATCAACAACATCAGTTGCATTTTGTTCAATATTCCCTATAAGATCTATCTGATCACCATTTTTTTGATCATCATTCTCTTGGTGTTTTTTGCCCTGTCTTGTATGTTCTTTGGTTTTTATTCAGATATCAAAGGTAGGAAAAAAACTATAGGTCTAGGGCTTGTCATTATGATTATTGCCAGTATCATTTGTATGACATCTTCATCTATTTACATATTTTTACTCGGTAGAATTTTGCAAGCTATTGGTGCGGCTACATTTGTGGTACCATGGAGAGCTATTTTACCTGATTATTTCAAAGGCACAGAGTTAGATTGAATTATGAAAAATATAATTTTCCTTATAGCACTTATGATTTTAAGTGCATGTACTTGTAAGCATGAGACTAAAATCACTTTACCTAATACAGAAGTACAAGTTATCAACTCAAAAGAAAACGATGTTGCTTATAAATTATTTGTAAGTCTGCCTGAAGGATATGACATGGAAGAAAATCACTCGTATCGAAAAAATTACCCAGTACTATATTTGCTTGATCCAGATATAGAATTTGCAATGCTTGAGTCTATTGCCCAGACAATGGTGAATTACGATACGATTGAACCATTCATCATCGTTGGCATTGGTTATCAAAATCAAGATTTAGCAGCCATGAATGCAAAGGAATTTTGGAATCAGTGGACAAAAAATCGTGCTCGAGATTACATCCCTATTAAAGTGCAGCAAGGCAAAGAAGACTTTGAAGGTGGTGATCATGAATATAGTGAACTTAGCAATCTCACAGGTGGCAGCGCAAAGTTTAAAAATTTTATAGAAAAAGAGTTAGTACCTTATATCAACCAAACGTATAGGGTTTCTAATGAACGGGCCCTGGTCTGTCACTCTCAAGCAGGACTGATTTCTTCGTGGATGATGTTGGAGAATCCAGGTATATTTGAAAAATACATCATACTTTCACCTTCTTTATGGGTTGAAAAAGGTCAAATGCTAAAGCAGTCCAATAGGATAAAATCATCAGACAAAATAATAGCATATTTTGCTGTGGGATCGCAGGAGCATGATGAAAAAGGAAGCATGGTAAATGATCTGAAAACTTTTTATAACTCATTACATAAACCTGAAGGTTCTAACTTAAAGTTAGAAATTATTGATGATGAAAATCATGTGAGTATGGTGCCAATCGCCCTTACAAGGGGCTTGAAGTATTTATTCGGGAAGTAGTAATATGTTTCAAGATAACATCATCAAGATTTATGGCGCCGAAGGCAGGCAATGGCTTAATTCATTGCCTAAAATCACCAATAAAATAGCTGAAGAACATAATCTATCTAGCCTAACTCCTGTAGCTAATATGACATTTAATTATGTTGCTAGTGGCTATCAAAATGACAAACCTATCATATTAAAAATTGGCTTGAACAGTAAAGCTTGAGCTAAAGAAGCCTCGTGCCTAAAAGCTTTTGCAAAACATGCTGTGGCTGAAATCATGGAGATTGATGGCATAAAAAGCAGGCAGTTTTACCAAAAACCCCGCCGATGTGTACAAACAATTAGAAACGACCTTTTTAGAAGTGATTTAAATTTTTTGCTACGTCCCCCAATCATAAAATCAAAAATATATAGCTTAAAATACTTTATATCGATTTTTAGGATGAGTTATATAATACATTCAATTTATGTTGGCATTTAATACAGCCTAGTTCTAGAGAGACTTTGCAAAATCAACGCCTTTTAGTAAGGACTAAATTTAATAACGGACTGAGTTATGGAGAAAGTAAGATTAGGGCATAATAGAAAGCCTTTTAAGTATAGAAGTAAAGAATTTATATTTAGAGGATTGATAACATGTAAAGCTACTGGTAAAGTTGTAACCAGCGATATAAAAACAAGAAAATACCAAAATGGTAAAGAAGCTAGCTGGACATATTTAAGAGCCTGGAATAAGAGCGATCCAACTAAGGCAGTTTATGTCAGAGAAGATAAAATTCTGGCCAAAATACAAAAAGTTTTTGATTCAATGATAATAGATCCTGAGCTTTTAAAAAAAGTAATAGAATATATAAAATCAACATCTAAAACTGAAAAAGATTCTTATAACATACGAATTAAACAATTAAATACTGAAAATACTACATTAAAAAATCGTATGGATAGATTGAC
Source organism: Rickettsiaceae bacterium (assembly GCA_013214485.1). Classification (GTDB taxonomy): domain Bacteria; phylum Pseudomonadota; class Alphaproteobacteria; order Rickettsiales; family Rickettsiaceae; genus JABSSF01. The sequence continues at coordinate 4,564 of JABSSF010000073.1, forward strand.
TGATATATATTTAGATGGTGAAATTGCTAAAGACATTTATGAAGAAAAACGTAAAAATTTTACTGAAAGACGGGATGAACTTGCCAAAGAAATAGAAAATTTGAATAATTGTGACGATGACTTCCATAATGCCTTGATTCGCTTGTTAGAACTAGCATCTAGCGCAGGTAAATTGTTCAAAGGTTCGACTCCTAGCGAAAAGAGAGATCTTATAAATTTTGTATTTGCTAACCTAACGCTAAACGGCCACAAGCTAGAGTTCAAGCTACGCCCACCGTTTGATGATTTCGTCAAAACAGCAAAAACTGGAGAATGGTGGGCAGTAGAAGGCTCGAACTTCCGACCTCTACGATGTCAACGTAGCGCTCTAACCAACTGAGCTAACCGCCCTATTTTTACAATACCTAAGCTTTTTACCCCGAAAATAAAAAAGTTGCAAGTTTTTAATTTGCAAAAATGATTAAAATAACGTAAAACTGATAGAATAAATAGTAATTCATATTAATATTGAATATTGTGTCCGCTTCTTTGAAAGAAAAATTTATTAATACTGAAAATCCTCTAATTATTGCTCTTGATGGCCCTTCATCAGTCGGTAAAGGAACAATAGCTAGAAAAATAGCTAGGCGTTTTGCCCTAAGTTATGTACAATCTAGCATTGTTTACAGAGGTCTTGCTTATTTGTGTATCTCAAAAAATGTTGCTTTAAACGATGTTCAAGCAGTTTTAAATGTTATGAAAAATAATGATGTTATTGCTGATGTTGAAAATAAGGATTTATCCTCAGAAGAAATAGGAACAATTAGTTCAAAAATTTCAGCTATACCTGAAGTAAGAGAATATTTAAGTCGATATTTAAAACAATTAGTTTTGAGTCATCCGAGAATTATTATGGAAGGTAGAGATATCGGTACAGTAATTGCACCAAATGCAGATTTAAAACTGTTTCTAACTGCTGATGTAAAAATAAGAGCAAAAAGAAGATATAAACAGTTGCTAAGTAAGGGAAAAAAATGTATAATTGCCAACGTTATGGATCAGCTGATGCAAAGAGATAAAAGAGATAGTCAAAGAAAAACTTCTCCTATGAAACCAGCTAAGGACGCTGTTATTATAGATACAACATATCTTAATTTAAACAAGGTGATCCAGGAAATAACAGATTTAGTTGGGCTTTAGATTAAATTAATTTAGTATAGCACCTTTATTCTCAAGTTTTAAAGCCTATTGTTTAACCTTTAAAATAAAACACTAATTCCAAGGTGGTGCTAAGTGATTTAGTGTTAAATAAAATAATTATGAATAAAAAAAGATTTATCCCACAACTTCACGAAATTGAAAATAAAAATGAAGCAGGAAATGCTCAAGAAAATTTTACATCTTTATTAAACGAATTTGATGTTAGCCATATTAAAGAAGGTACAGTAGTAAAAGGACAGGTAGTTAGTACTAAAGAAAATTTTATTACAGTTGATGTTGGGCTGAAAAATGAAGGTATAATACCTATTAGTGAATTTAAAATTGATCGTGACAAAGAAATACCACAACCAGGAGATTGGGTTGAAGTTTATGTTGAAAGAACTGCTAGCCGTAGAGGAACTGTGCTTAGTAGGGAAAAGGCTATTAGAGAAGAATCCTGGTTAAAATTAGAAGAAATATTTGCTAAAGGTGAAAATATTAATGGTATTATCCGTGGCCCTGTAAAAGGTGGTTTAATTGTAGATTTAAATGGTGTTGCAGCTTTCCTACCTGGTAGTCAAGTTGATGTAAGACCTGTTAAAGATATTAAAACTTTAATAGATATTGAACAACCATTCCAAATTTTAAAAATGGATAAAAAGCTTGGTAATATAGTTGTTTCTAGAAAAGCTATTTTAGAAGAATCAAGATCTGAAGCTAAAGCAGAAAAATTATTACAAATAAAAGAAGGTATGGTATTAGACGGAATTGTTAAAAATATCACTGACTATGGAGTTTTTGTTGATCTTGGTGATAGTGTCGATGGGCTATTACATGTTACTGATATTTCTTGGCGCCGTATTAATCATCCATCAGAAGTGCTAAGTATGGATCAAAAAATTAAAGTGCAGGTAATAAAATTTAATGAAGAAATTGGTCGTATCTCTTTAGGAATGAAGCAGTTAGATGAAAATCCTTGGCAAAATATTAAAGATGAGTTCCCATTGAATGAAGAAATGACAGGAAAAATTAGTAATATTGCTGATTATGGTGTTTTCATAGAGCTTAAAGATGGTATTGAAGGTTTAGTACATTCTTCAGAAATTAGTTGGGGTAAAAGCAATCAACGTCAGAAAAACCTAACTATTGGTAAACAAGTCAAGTTTAAAATCCTGAATATCGATACTGAGAAAAATAGAATTTCTTTAACTATTAAAGGGTGTGAACAAAACCCTCTAATTGAATTCGCTGAAGCAAACTCAGTAGGTAGTGTGATTAAAGCTCCAATTAGAAATATTACCGATTTTGGTATATTTGTTAAAATTAGTGAAAATACTGATGGCATGATCCATGAATCTGATATTAGTTGGGAAGGTAATGGGGCTGAAGCATTAAAAAATTATAACAAAGGTGATGAAATTGAATGTAAAGTACTAAAGATTGATGTTGAGGAAGAAAAAGTTGCTCTCGGGATTAAGCAATTGACAGACAACCCTTATGGTTTTAATGCTGATGAATTTAAAAAGCATAATGTTGTTACTTGTACTGTCACTGGTATCAAAAGTGATGGCATAGAAGTTAACGTTGAAGATAAAGCTCCTGGTTTTATTAAAAAGTCAGACCTATCTTCAGAAAGATCTGATCAAAAACCTGAAAGATTTGCCGAAGGAGATCAGTTAGATGCTAAAATTATAAGTATTGACAAAACTAAAATTAATTTATCTATCAAAGCACTTGAAATTGAAGAACGAGCAAAAGCTATCAAAGAATATGGTTCTACAGATAGTGGCGCAAGACTTGGAGATATTTTAGGAGCTGCTCTTGGTGAAGGAGATGGTGAGAAAAAGAAAGATAAAGAAGATAAAAAGAATAAGTAAGTAAATAAAATGGATGGTATAATAATAGAAGGAGGGCAACCTTTAATTGGTGATATATATATTAGTGGTTCAAAGAATGCCTCTCTTCCTATTATGGCCGCATGTTTACTTGCTGATGGTATAGTTAAATTACGTAACGTACCTGTCCTTTCAGATATATCTACAATGCAACAATTACTTGAAAATCATGGTTGTGAAATAGAACAAATATTACATGAAAATGATTTTGGCAATGATAGTTTAACTTTAAAAATAGAAAGTAATAAAGTTAAAAATTTTATTGCTCCTTATGATATTGTAAGAAAAATGCTTTCATCTATTTGGCTACTTGGTCCATTGCTTGCCAAATTTGGTAAAGCTCAAGTATCTCATCCTGGTGGCTGTGCTATTGGAGCAAGATTAATTAACCTTCATATTGCAGTATTAGAAGCCATGGGAGCTGAGATTACTATTAAAGAAGGTTATGTTACTGCTAATTCTAAAAACGCCAGCCCTAGTGGAAAGTTAATAGGTTGTAATTTTACTTTTGAAAAAATATCTGTTGGCGCTACGATAACAGGAATTTTAGCAGCTGTACTTGCTGAGGGTGAAACTAACTTGAGTAATTGTGCTATAGAGCCAGAAATAGTTGATCTTTGTAACTTCTTAAATAAGATGGGGGCAAATATAGAGTTTTCTGGTACTAATATCAAAATTAAAGGAGTAACTAGTTTAAAAGCCATTAGTTATAAAATAATTCCAGATCGTATTGAAGCTGGAACTTATATAATGGCTTGTGCTATGACTAAAGGCAAAGTCAATATTAAAGGGATTGACAAATCTTTTTTGGCAAATGTAATTCCTATTTTCAAGCAGACTGGAATGATTATTACGGATAAAGAAGATTCTATTGAAGTTTCTTGCCATAATGATATCAAAGCTACAAATATGACAACAGCTGAGTATCCTGGATTTCCTACAGACTTGCAAGCTCAATTCATGGCAATGATGACTTTAGCAGGTGGTAGGTCAACAGTTACTGAAATTATTTTTGAAAATAGATTTATGCATGTACCAGAACTTTGTCGTATGGGCGCTCATATCAACATTGAAGGCAATACAGCAATTGTTGAAGGGGTAAAATCTTTAAGTGGGGCAGAAGTTATGGCAAGTGATCTTAGAGCATCCGTATCATTAATAATGGCTGGTCTTGCAGCTAAAGGATTAACTAAAGTAAAAAGAGTATATCACTTGGATCGCGGTTACCAACGTTTAGAAAGAAAACTTCAAGCTTGTGGTGCTAAGATAGTACGGACTATTCTTGATGTGGTTTAAATCGGCGTAATAATTTCCATACCATTATCGTCTGTCATCTGTGAGTGACGTTACGCCCCTAATCGAGGATCTTTTCTTCATGTTATATCCCTTATATATACAGTTGTTATAGGTAGGTAAGTTGTCTTGTTAACGTTAAAATGGTATAATTATAAAATATGTAGACATAAAAAAATATAAGGAGGTATTATGTCAAAAAAATCAACAAAAGTAGATGTTACAGATAATAATATTAAGGATTTACATGTTAAATTCCAAAAGTAGTTAAAATTCCAAAAACAGAAAAAAATAATCAATCTCCAACATCTGCATCAGATAATTATACTGTTAGTGATGATGGTAGTGATGATGGTAGTGATATTGGTGAATTAACCTCAGTGAACTCTGTATCTACAGATAATAAAACACTTAAAAATCCACCACAACCTGATAATTATTCAACACTTACAACTCATTGGGGGTTTTGAGGTTACAGAACTAAAAGTTGAGTCAAAATTGATGAAAGCAGAAGTATTAGCCCCTTTTTCACTCCTTAATTACTAAACAAGGCATATTGTGTTGTTTGGCATTTTGAATAT
>JABSSF010000074.1 GCA_013214485.1 Rickettsiaceae bacterium
CATAAGCACCATGCTTTTGATGCCGTTGATAAATAGTTTAATCTATATTATCATTGGCGTCCATACCATCATTGCGAAAGCACGAGTGCTTGTGGCAATCAGGGAAAAAATGTATGTAATATAATCAAATCTGGATTATTACCTTGATATGAAATCGGCTCATAATGACGGGTTTTCTACTTGATTTATCATGCCGTTATGACGGGTGTAGCTGCGAACACTCACTTATTTTCAGTCAATATCAATCATGTTGTCGTTATTATCCGTATCATCAGCTAATAACTTTACATCATCTTTTGATGAAGTTTGCTCTGCTGCTGGATCATATAACATTTGATAAATTAATCCTTTTAGTGGTATTATTATATGGATATCATGTTGGTTTTCCATTTGACGAATATATCCAGACATTAATAAGTCGGTTTCTAATAATAACTGCATAGCATTATCTATAATCTTTGCTTGCTCTTGAATTTTACATTGTTGTATCCAGCTATCTTGTGAGGTATAATTATTTTGCTCATTAATTTGAAGTCTCTGTATCCAGATATCTTGTGAGGTATAATTATTTTGCTCACATAGTACTAAACCAATAATTTTGTTGGTTAATGACATTGTATCATTATTACTAAAATGCAAATAACTTAGATTATTTTTTATTATTTTCTGTACAATATGTTCAGTTAACTCAGTGTCATATGAGATAAATTTAGCTATATCACTGTTACTAATATTAGATAGTTCCTTTGGATCATTTTCTATTAATAAATCAAAAAAATGTTTAGCTAACTTTGGAGTGTTTTCAGCTAAATCTAGTGTTGCACTAGGATAAAAGTGTTTTGATTTACTATCATTGAAAATTTTATTTAAGGCTTTTTTTGCTAATTCCACATTTTCTTTTGATATCTCTGTTATATACTCAAGATAATCGCAACTACTATAACTACATTTATTAGTAAATTTTAATACCCTTAAAGAAAAATCTAGGTTTATTGTAGCTATTCCAGCTGCATGCCAAATATTAAAAAAGATTGGGTGGTTGTTAGAATGACTTTCCATAAATGATAAAGCTTTTTGTGCTAGGGGCAGGTCTAATTTTGCTAAATCATAGATACAATCGCTATGAAAAACAGTTTGTTCTTTTAACAGATTATTAAAAGCATACTTAGCAAAATCTAATTTAAACTTAGCTAATTCTAATATTTGATGGCCACTAGCATCCTTCTTAGTTTTATCTAAGGCTAGTTTTACTAATTTTTCCTTTATTGTCTTATCTAAAGGACGTTCACTTTCTATTGGGTCATCTACTGTATTGTATTTTATCAATATAGGTACCTCTATATCTATTATTTGTGCTATATCAATAAAACAGAATGTGTTGTTTGGAAGTTTATTTAAAAATTTTTCAGTTAACTCTAGGTTTGTTCCAGTTAACTTAAAATTTTGTTTTACTAAGTTTGCCAATTGTCCTGGCCAAATATGGATATTATCACATTCTTCTATTAATAAATTGCATGCTTCTATAGGATTATTATTATCTGTAGATGATAATATTTTCAATAGCTGATTACATGTTAATGTTTTTTTAGACATAATGACTCCTTACTTAATAATTATTAAAATAGCTTGCAGCTATTATTATGATATTTAATACTAAGTCAACTTCTTTATTAATTTTTTTAATACGTATTAAAAAAATCATTAAACAAGTAATGATAATGCTTCTTTAACAAGAGGAATAGTAACTTTTCTTTTATTTTCTAAAGCATATTTATTAATACACTCAATATATTCAATGATCTTATCAAATTCTCGAGGAATAACCATCAATAAATAATTGATAATTTCAGGGGAAACTACAATAGAATAATTAGAAAATAATTTAAAAATTAGCATTTTTACTAATTCATCATCAGGCATATTTATTGATAATTTATTTATGGAATTAAGTCTAGAAGATAAATCTGGTAGTTTAATCTGTAAATTTCTACAACTGGTAATTAATAAATATTTTTGATTCTCATGTAAAATATTGAAATAATGTAATATTTGCTGCTCATCTATATCTTTATCTATATCCTCGAGGATAAATGCCTGATTATTATTAATTGTTGCTGTAGTTAATTCTGTTTCTTTGGTTATAAATTTAGCTATAGCTAATTTTGCCCAGATCGTTGCTAAATAAGTTTTGCCTGATGATTTAGAACCCGTTAACAATAAAGATTTCTCATAAGGTTTAACACCCCAGTTTTGTGGCCAATTCATAATTCTGTTGTAACTAGTATTGTTAGAACTAGATACTATATATTCTTCATGGTTATATGCTGCTATTTTTTTAGCCTCTATTGGAAAAGTAGTTTGCTGCATGTTATTAAAATTCGCTCAAATTTAGCCTTTATAAATCTCACTAGATTTATAATACTCCATAAAATAAGAAAATAATACTTTAATTATTCCAGCTATTGGTACAGCAAATAATACCCCAATAAAACCAAATAAACTTCCTGCTGCAAAAACTGCAAATATAATCCATACAGGATGTAGACCTATGCGATCACCAATAATTTTTGGTGTAAGTAAATAGCCTTCTATGATGTGACCAATAGCAAAGAAAATTACTAAATAAAGCAATTCTATTGATGTACCAAAGGTAAAGTAACCACTAATGAAGATTAATAGGAATGAAATCAATGCCCCAATAAATGGAATTATAATTAAAATTCCAGCAATAATACCAAGTAAAAGAGCAAAATCCAAGCCAATAATTGATAGGCCAATAGTGTAATATAAGGCTACTAATAAGCAAATATTTAACTGACCTCTGATATAGGCAGATAATAATTCATTAATTGCTACAAAAATTTTTCTCACCTTACTTTTCCCTTTAATTGGTAATATTGATTCCACATTTTGTACCATTTTCTGCCAATCACGGAGAAAATAATATAATATAACAGGAACTAAAGCTATTATAGCAAAAAAATTGATAGTTGCCATAGTATATTCCCATAAGTGATTAGCAAAGGTAGTAATCACCGAAAAAACTGTATTAGTAAAACTATTTATTGAATCCGTTATTTTATCTGCAATTTCAGGATCAAGTGCATCTAATTTATTGATAATTTTTAATATTTCAACTTCAAAATAATTCTTATAATCTGGTATCTTTTTCAGCAACATTGCTACTTGCTGATATATAACTGGTATTAATAATACTAAAGCAGTAACGAAAATACTAATAAATAATAGAAACACCCCAAAAACTACCAATCCTCTTGGTAATTTAAAGCGGGTGCAATTACTTTCAATAGCAGGTTGTAATAAATAAGCAATGATAAAAGAGATAATAAAAGGGGCTAGAGTGTTAGACACTAAGTAAAATAATACTAATGCAACACATAAGAAACTCCCCCAAAAGATTGCCCTATTTAATATTATCATTTTTTACAAGTCTCCTTTAGCCACCTTTAGCTATATCAATTAAATTATATATTTTACCACCATGAATTCTATAACTTAGGCCACTTAAATATAATCCTTTTGCTAAATCATATTCAGAATAATAAGTATAAATTAAGAATTTATACTTATTATCATAATCATGTTTAATGATAAAATGGTCAATTTCTGCAACCTCTTCTAATTTATTTACTACTAAATCTAGCTCATCTTGATCAAATACTTCAAAATACATTAAAATGGTTTTCTTTTCTTTTTGCTGGTCAAGATTCAATTCAGCGTCAATAAATTCTTCGTCTAGGTCAAATTCGTAATAATAGCGGTTTTTACCAAAATCATATATTACTTGATCAATCAACATATCCATTACATCTGAAATATCTTTAATAGTCTCAATATTATATTGTTCAGCTAATATGGTTGGTTTTTGTTCTTCAGGAGATAAAATAAATTTTTTGACATCAACATAGCTTTCCCTATTTTCTCTATTGGTAAGTTATTCAGATGATACTATCATTACTTTTTTAAATAAATGTTCAGGAAAAATATCAATAAATTCATTATAATCAAGCTTCATGATATTATCACTAGTAATTTTCTGTGATAAAATCAAAGAATTTTCTGGATAAAATATCTTACGATCTTCCAATAATTCTCTAGCTTCATCCCATAGTTTTTGCCATTTTCTTTTCTTTTTCCAAATAGTATATTTATTATTTTGCTTAAATACTGGTATTACTAAATACTCATAAAACATATTATCAACTGTAGTGCTACCGTGATTTAATAATAATTTATATATTTGACCTGATTGGTATTGATAAGTAACAGTTGCACTATATTGTTCCTTACTACTAAATTCATTAGTAATATTTATTGGAGTAAATACCGTACTTAATTCATAATAAGAAATTTTACCGATCCCATGATTCTCTATACCCATTCTATCTATAACTAAGGATAATGCTCGAAACATTCCTATTTCATGAGCCTTTATCTTTGCTTCATATTTATTATTACCCGTAGCTTCAATAAATAAATCAGATATTTCCTCAATCCTACTATTACTAGTAATATTATTAGCAAAAATATTGTGAGTTATAAAAATATTAAATAATAATAGTAATAAAAGATATTTCCCCAAATTGATGGGTAAACGCCCCTTATTGACAAATATTACAAATATTCTTATCATTAATAATTTTATATATAATATACACTAATACTACAAATGCAGCTATTTTTTAGCTACAGTTACAGATGCAGGTCTTAGTAATCTATTTTTTAATTTATAACCAGTCTGCATTGTATTTACAATAGTACCTTCTTTATATTGATCTGTCACTATTTGTGAAATAGCATGATGTATATTATAGTCAAATTTTTCTCCTTGCTGCGGCTCAATTGACTCTAAACCATGTTTTTTAAACACATGTTTGAGTTCATTTTGTGTCATTTTAATACCTTCAACAATATTTTTCATCTCTGAATTTAAATCTTGAGGAATATGTTCTAGAGCTCTACTCATATTATCAGCTACAGGAATTAGATCTTTAGCAAAACTATTTATTGAATGATCTCTAGCATCATCAATCATTTTACTATAACGATTACGAGTATTCTCTACTTCAGCCATACTTCTAAGTAACTTATCTTGCAGGACTTCTATTTGCTCTGTTAAATTGTCAACAATTTCATTAATATCAATATCTTCTGCATCAACTTCTGATCCTTGTGTCGTTTCTTTTATCTCAGGTGCATTTGCTACTTCTTTTTCGTTAGGCTGTTTTTTCTCCTTTATATCATCCTCTAGAGAATTCTTTTTACTAGCGCTATTAGTGTTTCTTTGTTCAATCATAATTATTTTATTATTTTTTGTTTGCAAAAACCTACCAATTTAAAATATAGTGCTAACTATAATGTTTTCAAGTTATTTATTAGTTAATTTAATATGCGACCATCAAAAAGAAAGAATAATCAGTTACGAGAATTAAGTATTGAACCAAATATTTTAAATAATGCTGCAGGTTCTTGTTTGATAAAATTTGGTAATACTCATGTAATTTGTTCAGCTTCAATGGAGGATAATGTGCCTCGTTTTTTACGTGGCCAAAATAAAGGTTGGCTTTCTGCGGAATATGCAATGTTGCCATGTTCTACAAATAATCGTATCAAACGGGAAGCTACACACGGTAAACAAACTGGGAGAACTTTAGAGATTCAACGTTTAATTGGACGTTCTTTGCGTGCTGCAATTGATTTAGATTTGCTTGGAGAAAGACAAATATTAATTGATTGTGATGTGATAAATGCTGATGGTGGTACTAGAACAGCAGCAATTACAGGAAGTTATGTTGCACTACATTTGGCCATTAGTTCTTTATTGCATCGAGGAATAATTAGAAAAAATCCTTTAACAACACAAATTGCCGCTATTTCTTGCGGTATTTATAAAAATGAAGCAATTGTTGATCTTGATTATATAGAAGATAGTAATGCTGAAGTAGATGCTAATTTTGTGCTAAATAGCAATGGCAATATTATCGAAATACAAGCAACTGGTGAGGATGGTGATTTCTCTACAGAACAATTAATGGAAATGATTACATTAGCAAAAAATTGTGCAAATAAATTGTTTAAACTGCAAAACCAAACTTTGCTTAAAATAAAATAAGAATTGCTATTGATAGCATTTTTCTCTCGTTAATTATAAAAAAAATAAAAATTGGCATGCTTTATGCACTTAAGCTGTCATATTAATTTTTAATAAAATAATAACGGAGAAAAAAATGCCAGGATCATCTTCTTTAGGAGTAATTAGAGAACTTTTAGAAACAGCAATACAAAATACAAACTCAAGCTTAGCAGGGGCTTATAAAAAAGAGGAGTCTAGTTGTGTAGCTTCGGCTGCTGGAGGAGGATTTGTTAGAGAAGTAAAGAATAATACTGTAGATCAAAATGGTGAAATAGTACGTACTAATATTGCTACTAATATAGCAATTACAAATTCTGATCTTTTTGTAGTATCTAATCCAGCAGCAATGAATAATGTAGAAGGAGGAAATGACCTTGCTGCTGCTATGTACACTCAAGATGGTAGCTTTAAAATTACCGATAAACTTACTTTAACTAATAATGCTGGTTTACAATTACATGCTGCTAGATATAATCCAGATGGTACATTACCTAATGATAAATCATTAAAAGCTTTAGAGGTGGTAGATTTTACTAAAGATGCTGTGTGTTTACCAAAACAAACTACAAAAATATCTATCAATGCAAATTTTAGATCCAATGCAGCTCCTATTGAAGCAGCTGGTGTCAATTTTAGTATATCCAGTGCTACTGATTATAACTCTGATATTACTAGTAACGATGATATTATCTTACCAGAAAAATTAACCACTGGTGGTTTAAAGTTGGGTGATCAACTAACGTTAGAATCATCAGGAGCAGCAAAAACTGTAATTTATGGTGGTATTGCTATGGCTAAAGTACCTAAAGAAACTAGTAAGATTTTTGGAGCTAGTACTACTATACAGAAATTTACTTTCCCTGGTGCTCCAGGAGCAAATGATCTACAAAATGGTCAACAATTAAAAATTATTGTTAATGGTGTAACTTATAAATTTACTGCAAATTCAAGAGAAGCTGCGCCAAAAAATGGCACTTTCAATTCTATGGCAACCTTTGCTGCCGCTATAAATCACATAACAGATTTAAACGCTAGATTTGATACTGATGGTATTTTACATATAGCAGCAAAAGATGCTAACCACTCCATAAGCTTTGTAGATGCTAATGGTGGTCGTTTTAAAGCAGCTTTTGGTTTAACTGACGTTCCAGCAAGTCCAGATAATGTGCAAAGGTTTAATACTAAAAATGGCTTAATAAAAGCGGTAAATGATGATCCTGTAACTTATAAATTAAAAGCTTATGTTAAAAATGGTGATATTAAATTATCGTCTCTTAAAGCTACAGATAAATTCAATATTAATATCAAATCTGCAGCTTCAAGAAGAGTTGAACATGTAACTATAGGCGATGGCACGGCAATTGGTCAGGCAAAAATTCATATTACAGCTCCACGTCATGAATTAAAAACTGGAGATTTTGTTCGTCTAACAGATGTAGGGGCACCAGTAATAAATGGTAATTATGTTGTTGGTGATACAGATGAAAATGGTTTTTGTGTATATATTATAAATAATGATCCAACTTTATTTCCTGGCGCAGGAACAGCTACCCATCCTGTAGCAAATAATGCTGCTAGCTGGGAGAAAATAGCTGGAAGAAAATTACAAACTATGGAAAATTGTACTATAAATGCTGGTGGTGGTAACAATGCTACGGCTGTAATAGATCTTCAAGCAATTCCAGGAGCAGCTCCTTCAATATGTGCACAACATGATATAGTTCATATAAGCGGTGTTGGACATCGTGTTGATGCTGGTGGCAATGAGGTACTACTGCCTGATGGGTATTACAAGGTTACAGCGGTTGGTGGTGGTGGTCAGCAAATAACTGTGACTTTATTTCAGGCTTCAGCTAACCCACCAGGGCCAAATTTACCTCAAGATAATAATACTTCAATCAAAGTTACTAAGATAGGTACTAGTGGTAACCCTCCAGGAGCTAATTTTAATCTTGCTAATCCACTTGAAAATCATGTTATGGCAACAATAGGTGGAGCTGGCTCAAATAAAATAAGGCTTTATAATAATCATCATAATTACAATATTGGTGATTATATCAAATTTAGTAGTGGGTTACCTGATGTAGGATTAGCTGTTGATGGTGTCACAGTACGTAATAATGTTAATTATAAAGTAGTAGCAATAGGGCCAAATAAAGATTACCTCGATTTTGAAGTATTCCTAGCAGATGGAGTCACTCCTGATGCTAATGCTGTAGTTGGTGATGGAGATGCTAATCCAGCAACACTATCAAATATAGGTCAGCCTTTGGTTATAGATGATGGTAGTCGAACAGCAGAATATCTTGGCATAGAACAAGATAAAAAAGAATACGATGCAACCTATGACTCCAAAGTTGGTAATAAAAGTATGTTTGGTGGCAATATTAAGGCTGAGATTGTTCACAGTATCATAGTATATGACACCAACGGTGATACTACAAAACCAGTTACTATTATGGCAGCACCATTGGCAAATAAGACTCAAGCTGAATGGGCAGTTGAAATAGTAACTGAAGAAGATGGTATAATTGCTGCTGGAACCATAAAATTTGATAAATATGGTAATGTTATTAGTTCCATTGGTTTAGGCGGAATAGATTCACCTCTTAGATATAATATTGATGGTATACCATTAGATAACATTACTATAGATTGGTCAAATACTATTCAAACAGCTATAGATAGTTATATAAATTACGATCAAAATGGTTATGCTCCTGGAGTTAAGAAAAATATAGAATATAATGATGGCACTGGTGATTTAGAAATGGTTTATACGAATGGGATAAGAAAGCCAATTTACAAATTACTTACAGCAAGATTTGCCGCGCCTAATGAATTAAAACGAGGAGCTTGTAATACTTATAATGAAAGTTATAAATCTGGTCCAGCAATACTTTATGTCGCTGAAGCTCAAGGAAATTCTTTAGAAGAATCAAATGTTAATGATATTGCATCATTGATTAAAATCAATAAACTTGCAACACAAATGCAATTTGGACTAAGAAACGAATCAACGAAATTACAAACAGCAAGAAATGTTTTAAGTGAATTGTCAGTTAGATAAGTATAAGTAGTTTTAAAGAACTAACTCCGTCATTGCTGTAAAGGTTACGTAATTCGATCACAAGGAGCGTCATATATGGACGCTATGATAAAATCAAGTAGAAAAAATAAAAAAATATAAGTCTAAGGAATAATAT
>JABSSF010000075.1 GCA_013214485.1 Rickettsiaceae bacterium
GATGCTATTGAATATATGTGTAAAAACGCTGCCGAAAGTATTATTGAACTTGAACATTATGGCGTACCATTTTCACGTAATAAACAAGGAAAAATTTATCAGCGCCCTTTTGGTGGCATGACTACTCATTATGGTAAAGGAAAAGCAGCACAGCGTACATGCGCCGCAGCAGATCGTACTGGTCATGCTATCCTGCATACTTTATACCAACAAGCTTTAAAACATCACGCACAATTTTTCATTGAGTATTTCGCCATAGATTTAATTATGGAAAATGGTGAATGTAAAGGAGTTATTGCTTGGAATTTAGATGATGGTACTTTACATGTCTTCCGTGCTCACATGGTAGTACTTGCTACTGGTGGCTATGGTAGAGCTTATTTCTCTGCAACATCAGCACATACCTGTACCGGTGATGGTGGGGGAATGTGTATCAGAGCTGGTATTCCGATGCAAGATATGGAATTTGTCCAATTTCATCCAACAGGAATTTATGGTGCTGGTTGTTTAATTACTGAAGGATCAAGAGGTGAAGGTGGTTATTTATTAAACTCAGAAGGCGAACGCTTTATGGAAAGATATGCTCCATCAGCAAAAGATTTAGCATCTCGCGATGTCGTATCTCGTTCAATGACTATGGAAATTCGTGAAGGACGCGGTGTTGGTAAAGATAAGGATCATGTTTTCTTACAACTCAGTCACTTGCCACCTGAAGTATTAAATGAACGCTTGCCAGGTATTTCTGAAACTGCCAAAATTTTTGCTGGAGTTGATGTAACCAAAGAACCAATCCCAGTATTACCTACTGTACATTATAATATGGGTGGTATACCAACAAATTATCATACTGAAGTAGTTACCTTAGATAAAACTAATAAAGTTAAAGTAGTTCCAGGATTAATGGCTATTGGCGAGGCTGGTTGTGTTTCAGTACATGGAGCAAATAGACTAGGCTCAAACTCATTACTTGATTTAGTCGTTTTTGGTAGAGCAGCAGCTCATAGAGCAGCAGAAATAGTACCAAAAGGTAAGGAACATAAGAAGATAGCTGAAAATAGTACTGAGCCTATTATCAAGCGTTTAGATAATTTAAGAAAGGCCAAAGGAAAAACTCCAGTGGCAAAACTTAGACTAAAAATGCAAAAAATTATGCAAAATCATGCTGCAGTATTTAGAACTAAAGAAACCTTAGAAGAAGGTAAAAAACTTATCGATAAAGCCAAAGCAGAATATAAAACCATTCAAGTTAGTGATCGTTCAATGACATGGAATAGCGACCTGGTAGAAGCTTTAGAACTTGAAAATTTATTAGACCAAGCAGTTTTAACTATGCATTCTGCTGCTAATCGTACTGAGTCCAGAGGAGCACACGCTAGGGAAGATTTTCCAAAAAGAAATGATAAAAAATGGATGAAACATACTATTAGTTGGCTAGATAAATCTGGTAAGGTAAAATTTGCTTACCGCAATGTTACATTAAATACACTAACAGATGAGGTAAAATCAGTGCCTCCAGTTGAGAGAGTGTATTAAGAGAGCTTTTTTATGTTACAATTAATATACCTATAGTTAGAAGAGTAGTTACAAGGGAATAAAATTATGGCTGAACTCAGATTACCTCCAAATTCAAAAGTACAAAGTGGCAAAAATCATGTTACTGGTATGGAAATAAAATCTGCTAAGAAACTTAAAATATATCGTTATGATCCAGATTCAGGAGAAAACCCACGTCTTGATTGCTATGAAATTGATTTAGAAGATTGTGGTCCGATGGTACTTGATGCATTAATTAAAATCAAAAATGAAATTGACCCAACTCTAACATTTAGAAGATCATGTCGTGAAGGTATTTGTGGTAGTTGTGCAATGAATATTGACGGTACAAATACTCTTGCTTGTACTAAATCCATAGCAGAAGTTTCTGGTGATATTAATATTTACCCATTACCACATATGGAAGTTGTTAAAGATTTAATTCCAGATATGAGTCATTTTTATGCTCAATATGCTTCGATAAAACCATGGTTACAAGCAGATACTAAACCTGAAAAAGGCAAAGAAAGACTACAATCAGAAGAAGATAGAGCAAAGCTTGACGGCCTATATGAATGTATTCTATGCGCTTGTTGTTCTACTTCTTGTCCTAGCTATTGGTGGAATGGTAACAAATATTTAGGCCCTGCAATTTTATTACAAGCTTATCGTTGGCTTGTTGATTCTAGAGATGACGCTACTGGAGACAGATTAGATGAATTAGAAGATCCATTTAAATTATATCGTTGTCATACTATTATGAATTGTACTACGACCTGTCCAAAAAGCCTTAACCCTGCAAAAGCTATCGCAGAAATTAAAAAAATGATTGCTGAGAGAGAAGGGATCTAAATAAATTCTTTCAGGTATTATGACAAATGTTATTCACTGGTTTAGACAAGATTTAAGATTAGTTAACAACCCTGCTCTTTTTCATGCAGCAAAAGCTGGCACAGTACTTCCTATTTACATATTAGATGATGAAAACTCTAAAAATCATCAGATGGGAGCTGCTAGCAGAGTTTGGTTATATTATTCTTTAAACAAACTTAATGAATCTTTAGATGGCAATTTAGCTGTATATAAGGGTAATGCCAAAAATATTATTAATGACATTATTAATAAGCAGCAGATAAAAGCTATTTATTGGAATCGTTGTTATGAACCTTGGCGTACCAAGAGAGATACAAGTATCAAAGAAAATTTAAAACAACAAAACATTACCGTACATAGTTTTAATGGTTCATTACTATGGGAACCTTGGGAAATATTAAAAAATGATGGGCTACCATATAAGGTATTTACTCACTTTTATAAAAACGCTTATGCTAAGGGTTTATCTCCTACTAATAAACTTCTTGCTAAACCTGATAATTTAAATTTATTAGTTCTTAAAGAAAAAAATTCTATTGATTCGTTAAATTTATTACCTAACTTAGCTTGGAGCAAGGAAATAATTGCTAATTGGCAAGTTGGTGAAACTGCTGCTAAGGAAAAGCTAGCAGAGTTTTTACAGGATAAAGTTCAAGATTATAAAGAAGGACGCAATTACCCAGCAAAAAAACGAGTATCTTGCTTATCTCCATATTTACATTTTGGTGAAATTTCACCATTACAAATATGGGTCGCAACAAGCAAAATAATTGCTGATCAAAATCTTGATTGTTTTTTAAGTGAAATTGGTTGGCGAGAATTTTCTTATTATTTATTATATCATTTTCCAACTCTAACAGAACAAAACCTCCAAGCAAAATTTGATCAATTTCCTTGGTTAAAAATTGATGATAATAACTGTTTAGAGAATTTAACAAAATGGCAACAAGGTTTAACTGGATATCCAATAGTTGATGCTGGAATGCGAGAATTATGGCAAACTGGTTATATGCATAATAGGGTAAGAATGATTGTTGCTTCTTTTTTAGTAAAAAATCTACTTATCCATTGGCATTATGGCAGGGATTGGTTCTGGGATTGCTTAGTTGACGCTGATCTTGCGAATAATAGCGCTAGTTGGCAATGGGTTGCTGGATGCGGTACTGATGCTGCACCATATTTTAGAATTTTTAATCCACTAACTCAAGGGGAGAAATTTGATCCAGATGGCAAATATACTAAACATTATGTTCCTGAGCTAAAGAATATGCCAGATAAATATTTATTTCAACCATTTGCCGCTCCAGATCATATTTTAGCTCAAGCTGGAGTTAAATTAGGTATAAATTATCCTAAACCTATTATTGATCTGAAAATATCAAGGGAAAAAGCTTTAGCTGCATATACTCATAGCAAATAATTATTTTTGTTCTTCTGCTGCAACTTTAGTCTGTTCTTTATTACTAATAATCATTTCTTTAACTGATTTTACTGTATCAGTTATTTTTTTAAGCTCTACAATATTATTACCTTGTTGATTAATCTCATGAATAGCAACAGTAATTGAACCATAAAAATCAGACATTAATTTTAATAATTTATTATCCTTTTCTGCATTACAACCAACTCTTAAAGCATAAAGGACATCAGCTGCGGTTTCTAAAGTTTTAAATTTTTTCTCATAATCATTTTTTTCCATTGCTATCTTAGCTTGGTATAATAATTTTATTACTTCATCAAGAACAAATAATAATTGATCTACAGCACTTGTGAAGGTCTGTGCATTCTTATATTTATTAATTGCATTCATAATTATCCATTTATATTGTTTATCTAGAATCTGGCATCAAAATATCCTTTATAACATTTTGTTCAACCTTTAACATCATGTCTGTTATACTATTTATAAAATTTATCTGTCCAGTAAGCACATCAGAAATATCAACTATTATGCCTTCAAGTCTTTCTTGCTCTTTAGCATCTTTAGCAATTTGATCAGCCCCTGCTTTTAAGGCATCTGGAATAGCTCCTATAGTTGGATTTTTAGAATTAACTAGAGTTCCAAGTGCAGCTTGCATTCTATTTCCAGCACCTTCTTGAGGTGTAATATCATAAATTTCTTGAAAATCTTTCTCTACCAGTCCAGGAATATAAGTAAACCTCATTCCAGCATACTCACCCTTCATAATTTCTACATAATGATAGCCATTTCTAAACTCACATTTAGCAAAATCCTTATTTTTATTTTCTATTTCATTACCATCATTATCAAATCTTTTAACAGTACTATACACTGCCTTTTCTACTCTTTGACCATTTTTCATCTCACTAGTAGTTAAAGTAATATTTTCAATAGAAATTTTTGGTTTATTATCATCATCGTTATTATTAATCGATTTTACGTCAAATTTTAAATTAAATGGTTTACAATAAAGTTTACTATTTAATCTATCATTCATCCTTACTAAAGCAAGTGTTGAACCAGTCTGCTCTTTAGATTTAGACTCAACACTTATACTGTCTCTAAACAAATTTTCAATAACTTTTTCATTACGCTCATATTCTTCTGACAACTTATCTGGATTTACAAGCTCTAATCTCCAAGTTTCAAAACTTTTCCCATTTACTTCAGCCGTACTTTGTTTCCATTCAATACCTAATTTTCCTAGAGAATTTACTTCATCACCATTTTGACGTTTCACTGAATTTGTAATAAGTGATATCACTCCACCTACTTGTTTTAATACAGCTGTATTACTTAACACATAATCATTATTATCAGTAGTTGCATCAATATTTGGATTCACATTTTGATAATGTAAATCAGACAATTCATTAAAATCATTTAAAAAGTCTTTTACATCTTTAGCCAATTTATCTTGATTCCTTATAGGTTTTATAGTTTGATAATGTATTTCTTGAGTATCTTCATCGATAGAATTTTCGTCTTTCAATTTTATAACACAATTTGGTATTATCCCATCATAAGTATTAGAATGATGGGTATACATTTCCCCATCAAGTTTAATAATACTATCTTGACCATTTGTAGCTTTAATAGTTATCCCGATATCATTTAAACCCAAAGTATAAAGGGCATAAAGACTATCATTCTTGGGGTTAACATAATTAGCAAACTCTTCTTTGTTATTAATATTAAGATCATTATGATAATATTCATCATCAAGACCACGAATTCGACTATTATCATCATCCATGTTTTTTACTATAATATCATCTGCTAAATTATAACTACTGCCATTGTCGCTTTCATCAGAGCTTGATACTAATGTAGTTTGATCGTTAATAATTTTACTCTCACTTCTATCGTCTTTGTTATTAGGATTAACAGCAAAGTCAGAATCATACATTATATCGTCGTCGATATTACCTTTATGATTTAAATCATCATTCACCCATATGTTTTCTTCAACATCACTATTATAACATTCATCATCTTCATCGTATATAATACTATTTATATGTGAGGTTTTATTATTACTTACACTTATTTCTTTTTCCTCATCATCACACTCATTTAGAGAATAGTCATCATTACGGGCATTATTTTTTACAACATTATCATTATTTTCAACCTTTTTAGCATCAATAAATACAAAATCATTTTTATTAATCGGACCGCTACGCTTTACCACATCATTCCCAGTCTTGACACTTTCAATTTCTATACCTAACTTCTTATGTTCTGAACCGACTGCGTAGGCTCTATAATTATTACCATTAGCTTTAAATAATTGATTTAATTTTCTTTCTATAGTTTTTGCTGAATCATTTGGATTAAACTTTACACTACTCATTATATGTTTACCATTTTCATCAACACCAACTTTTGCTGCAAAACCATAATTTAAACCTAATTTTTCGTTCTTGTCTTTAATATCAGTCTCAAATTCTATTTTAACACGAGATGACTTCGCTCTTTGTTGTACACCAATGTCAAACTCATTTCCTAAGCGTTCACTGCCTTTCATAATAACATCTACATATCTTGTGGGATCACCAATACCTTGATGCTCTGTTGTTGACATGTCTGCTTTTCTAGCATTATATCCACTACCAATTCCAGTTAAATTTTTTAAAGATTGATTGACCTTACTTACGGAACGCATCATTTCTCCTAGAATTTTAGTTTGGTCACCCTTTTTATCTATTTCTGCTGAAAGAAGATCAACTTGCCGTTGCTTAGACTCGACAGCCTTTCTTATAACCATATCAGTTGATATTATACCACTTACACCACCACCCATGTCATACTCCCTTATGCAATGTTACTTAACTTTATATTAGCAATAATCATGCCAATATTAATAATTAATATTAAATCTACACTCAAAGCAAATGAAAAGTTGGGGATATAAATTATGGTATTAAGCTTGAAAATTTATCAATTAAATCGTCAATTTTATTAATTATATTAGTAGCTTCTAACTTAGAATCTGTTACATTATTTTCTACTATCCTAGCTGGTAATGTTTTCTTGATTTTGTTAATATTTTCTTGCGTGTAATATCTTCTGTTACGTATTTTACGTACTTCTAAATTGAGAGATTTTTCTAAATATCTTAATTTATGTGCTGATAAGCCTGTTATTTCTTCTACTTCTGCTATTAAAAAATATTTTTTATTTTTTAACATCTTGATTAATCTTATATTTAAATTTACGAGAAGGAACAAACCTTAATACAGACCGGGGTGGAATCTCAACTAGATCCCCTGTCCTAATATTAAAACCTGGTCTGGTATTTTTATGATTAAGAAAAAACTTACCAAAATTTTTGAGATTAATTTTTTGCTTTTCCTTAACAAGTTCAAAAATTTCTGTAAATAATGCTGCGGTAATCTCTTCACATATTATATTAGATAAACCAAGATTCGCTTTTAACATCTCAGCTATTTTCTCCTTAGTAATAGTTTCAGTATTACTTTGCATACTTATATCAATATTTATTTATATAATATTTAATTCTTCTTAGTAGTAAAATAATTACCACCTAATTATCAAAGCTCCCCAAGCAAGACCAGCACCAAATGCCGTAAATACCATAATATCTCCTGCCTTAAGGTTGCCTTTTGATTTTAAATCTGAAAGAGCTAGCGGAATCGAAGCTGCAGAACAATTAGCATGCTTATCAGCAGTTATAATAACTTTACTTTTATCTATATCAAACTTATCAGCTACACTATTTATAATCCTTACATTTGCCTGATGCGGGATAAAATAATCAATATCACTAGTAGTCAAATCATTATCTTTTAAAATTAACTTTACAGATTCAGACATTTTCTGTACAGCATGTTTAAATAATTCCTGACCCTTCATTGCTATTGATGATTGCTGAATACCACTATCATCCACTGTGCTTTCAGTATATAGAATATCATAAAGAGTGCCATCAGAATAAATATTACTATCAATAATTCCTCTATTAGAATCATCCTGCTGCAAAATTACTGCACCAGCACCATCCCCAAATAAAATACAAGTTTTACGATCTGTCCAATCAACTACTTTAGACATTTTTTCAGCACCTACTAATAAAACTGTACGATATTTACCAGATTTAAGCATGTTATCTGCAACAGACATACCATAAACAAAGCCAGAACAAATAGCCTGCAAATCAAAAGAAGGAGCTCTTTTTATCCCAAGAGCTCCTTGTAACTTATTAGCAACTGAAGGAAAAGCCTTTTCCCCAGTATTAGTACAAACAATGATTAAATCAATGTCTGCTTCAGCTATAGCTGCATCTTTAATGGCATTTCTTGCCGCTTTTAACGCCATATCGGAAGTTAATTCTTCATCTGCTGCAATATGTCGTTTAGTTATACCAGTCCTAGTTTTAATCCACTCATCTGTAGTATCAAGTGATTTTTCTAAATCTTGATTAGTAATGATTTTTTCTGGTAAATAACTTCCACAACCAATAATTCTTGAAGCCATTTATGCAACTATTTATTAATTATTCTGAATCATCAATTTTATATTCGACAACTTGATTATCTTTATACATACCACTACTTCTATCCATATGATGTGGTAATCTGTACTCCCCACTATCTTTATCAATAATCACATTAACTCTTCTAATAGCATCATGCGCTCTTCTTTGATTACGCTTTGATTTCGAAGTTTTTTTCTTTGGAACTGCCATTGTAAGTATACTCCTATGAAATATAAATTTAAGTTATTTTACTAGTTTTACTTATCTAAATTAAAAAAACTATTGTAAGTCGGAGGGTATTATATTATATTCCTTCTATAAAATCTATAACTTTTAAAAATATTTTTATGAAGTCATTATCAGTATTTATAAAATTATTCCTATTATTTAGCTTAATTACTTGCTCTGGTTGTCAAACAATTAACGTCAGAGGACAGTATATAGATGATAAGGTAATAAAACAAATTAATACTAATTTAACTAAGAAAGATGTATTAAATTTAATCGGTACTCCAACTTATGATCCAGAATATAGCAATAATACTTGGTATTATATTCAAAGATCTCAGGCTCGCAGAGCTTGGTTTACTCCTAAAGTAATTGAACAACGTATTCTTAAAATTCAATTTGATGAGAATGAACGAGTAACCAGCGCTGAACTAATTGAAAATTCTCAAGATAAAACTGTCAAAGCCACTAGTAAGTTTACTAAAGTTCATGGAACTGAGCAAAATGCTGTACAGAAATTCATTAAGAATGCTGGACGTTTTAACCCAACAAAAAATACCTCTAAAAGAAAACGACAGAAGAAAAAGAAAAAATAACATAAATACTGTTAAAATCAATAGACCTAAATTAACAATTACCTATATTGCCACTTAGGTCTAATTTAACTTAAATACATTTAATTGAATTACATCTTAAATAACGGTAAAAATAAGGTATGATATGATAAAAATTTCAGAAGTTAAAAAATTAG
>JABSSF010000076.1 GCA_013214485.1 Rickettsiaceae bacterium
GGGAAATGTTTAACCATACAAAATCCTTGTTGTGGAAAAAAATTGCAATTCTTGGTTGTGACTTTTAAATTGCCCTGTATGAACAGACATCAGTTCTAATAATGGACCTAGGATCATCATAGGTAAAAACATTATTGCGCTGACTAGTAATACAGTAATTACCAGGAATAAGCATAATTCTAAATTAGATTGATTTAGCTTAGCAAGCTTATCAACTAATTTTTGCTTATTAGCAAATGAGCCACTTATGGCAAGTGAGTAATAAATAATTGTGTAACGCCCTATAAACATTGCAAGTGCAGTCATATAATTAAAATAATCACTAGAAATATCAATACCTGAAAAATGCGAGCCATTATTAGCAAAACTTGAAGCAAAATTATAAGTAATATCTGTTACTGCTTGTGAACCATGATGTGTAATTAATTCCCTGCTATAAGGCAAATACAAAGTAATGGCTGTAAAAATTAATATCCCCACAGGGATTACTAAAAATACAATAATTACGTAATTAATTTCATTTATAGTAATTCTTTTGCCAAAAAAATTAGAAGTTTCACCAGTAACTAATCCTCGCAGGAAAACTGCTACAATGAGATATGAAAGCATAGCAAAAAATCCAGCACCAATTCCTTCCATGACAAATTTACTAATGATTAAATTAGAAAATAATACTAAAGTACTTAAAGGAGAATAATTTTCTAAACAAGAATTTACTGAACCGCAAGAGCTGGTAGTAATAGATAAAATCCACATTAGTGAAGGGAATTTATCATATATTAATTCTTTGCCCAAATAGTTAAAATTATCACCTAATTTTTGCCCAGATTCTAATATTAGTGGTATACCATAGTTAGTTTCTCCTAAATTCAATAATAATAAAGAAGCAATCATAATAATGATTATGACAAAATAAAGTGACCAACTAAGCCTTAAAGCATTAACTAAAAACCCATAAGTAAAAATCATTGCAATCGGTAGCAATACCACTGAGAACAAACTGAACATAACTACTATTCTATTTGGTGCTTCAAAAGGGTGGCTTGAAGCGCTAGCAAGAACCGAACCACCATTACTAATTAGATTTTTAATTGACATTTGCCCAGCAATAGGACCGATATAAATCTCCCTACTATTACCTGATATATCGGTAAAATTTAAGTTTCCAGTGAAATCATAGGGTACACCATTATTGATTAAAAATAGGCTAATAATGATTGCAGCTGGTAATAATATAAAGATAAATCCTCGTAAAAAGTCACTATAAAAATTGCCAATATATGGATTATTGTTATTATTAATACCACGAGTAAAAGCGATAAAAACAGCGATACTAGTTGCCCCTGAAAGGAAATTTTGCATAGTCAAAGCAAATAGCTGAGAAAATAAAGTAAGCTGGGTTTCAGCATGATGGCTTTGACAGAAGGTGCCAGTTGTAAAAGATATAGCTGCATTAAGTGTTCCTGCAAAACTAAGTTTATCTTTTGCATCTAGGTTATTATTTAAAGGTAAATATTCTTGGAAATAGATAATAATGATAGTAAATGCTAGACAAATAATGTTAAAAAACATTAGAGAAAGAAAATAATACCGCCAGGTTTGCTGGTGAAAAAGCTCCTGATAATTATGATTATTTATAGGTAATATCTTGTATAATTTAAACGTATAGATTTTAGCAACATATTTACCGATAATTGGAGCAAATATGGTAATTACCATAAAAAAAATCAAAGATGCTACTAGCATTTCCATAATAGTTAGTTATTGTCCGTTTTATTTGTTACATCATCAGGATATATTAATGGTCTTTTTACACCACAATTGCTGACAATAAGACATAAAGTTACAATAAAAATAATTTGTTTCATATGAATCTATTAATAATTATTTAGAACATAAATAAATACGTATAAAATATATAATATTTATTCATTGGAACAAAGATTATTATAATTATATGTTATCAACTAAAAAATTTTTATTGTTAATTAGTTTATTTATAATATTTGCGGCTAAGCTACAAGTTGCTTTAGCCTTAAAAACCACTATTTCTAAGCCAGATGAATTATATGCTCCAGATACTGCGTTTTTTGATGAAAATGGTAATAAAATTTTCCTTGATCAATTTGAAGGAAAGACTATAATTTTAGTATTCTGGGCAACATGGTGTGGTACGTGTGTGGATTCGATGTTTAGCCTTGATGTTTTGCAAAAGGATTTCCGTAAGCTTCCTCTAGAAATAATTGCTGTTTCTGAGGATTTTCATGGTGTAGAAATAGTTAAAAAATATTTTGCTGAAAATGATATTAGGCATTTGAAAATATATCATGATTATCAAAATAAGCTATTTTCGGCCAGCACAGCATCAGTATTACCAACAGCGCTAATATTAGATCCAGATGGAAAAGTAAAAGCTATTCTTAAGGGACCAGTTAAATGGCATGATAGTGCTATTCGTAACTTAATTTTATTGGAAATTCCAGGTAATCCTGAAACTCCTAAGAATAGTTATAAAATTCCACCATTAATAAGCCAGAAAACTATTAATACAAATAGTAAGGTTAATAAAGAAACAACAAAAAATGAGGAACAGAATGATGAACAAACTGACAAGCAAAACAATAAACAAGCAAATAACTAATCATAGTAATAGTGAAAATACTATTTCAACTGCTAAGCAAGTAATTCCCTCAAGGAGACAAGGCAAATTTGATCAAATATTATCTTTTCTTCCTTTTGGTTTTAGTAGCAAGCCAGTAATTGCGATGCTTAGACTTGAGGGAATTATTGGCCGCGTTAGTAATTATAAATCAGGGTTATCTATTAGTGTTTTAAACAAATTAATAGAAAAAACTTTTAAAGTAGATAAGTTAACTGCTGTTTGTTTATTAATTAACTCCCCAGGTGGTTCTCCAGTGCAGTCTGAGTTAATATGTAGTAGAATAATGAAACTTGCTGAGGAAAAAGAAATTCCAGTTTTTAGTTTTGTTGAAGATGTAGCAGCTTCTGGTGGCTATTGGCTTGCATGTGCAGGTAGCAAAATTTTTGCTAGCAAAAGTTCCATTATTGGTAGTATTGGAGTGGTTTCAGCTAGTTTTGGTTTTCATGAAGCTATTTCAAAACTAGGCGTTGAACGTAGAGTTTATACTCAAGGAAAAAATAAATCAGTATTAGATCCTTTTAGTGAGGCAAAAAGTTCAGATGTTAAAATTATTAAGAACTTACAGAAAAACATTCATGAACATTTTATTGACCATGTTAAAACCAGGAGAGCTGGCAAGCTCACTCAAGATGATGATATTCTTTTTAACGGTGAATTTTGGACAGGGCAAACTGCTCTAGATTTTGGCTTAATTGACGGTATTGATGATGTTTATTCTTTTATTCACAAACATTACGGAACTAATGCTAAAATAGAATATATTGAACATAAGCAATCTTGGTTAAAACAAAAATTAGGTTTGAGTAATGATTTTGCTAGTAGTTTGTCTGAAAATCTTATAGATAATGCTGAAGAAAAGCTTATTAAAAATAAATTCAATTTATTATAGTTACTAATTATGAAGTAGCTATGTTGCCCGCTGCTCTTCAACTCTTCACCTATAGTGACGTGATGATCCAGGTTTGATTTATTACATCTTTTTTGCTGGATTGCTACGAACACAAGTGTTCTCGCAATGTAGACATATCCACTTTTGGTTGGAGCTTTGATACTCCACTAAGTAGCAACTACAAAAGTAAATATTAAACGAAAGTTTGGTAATGTCAATTATTTTAAACCTAATCCAGTAGATAAGAAATATCAAAATATTGTTTCGTAAGCTTTAAGAACTTCTCGTCTTTTAATTTTACCTTGGCAAAATGATTTACTAGGATCAACTAAAATAGCTTCAAGTGCTTCTCGTCCTAAAAGCATTCTATGTCTCATAATGTCTCTGTTGGTTAAAGTTGCGTCAATACACCAAATTTTATGGTTAATTCTTATCAAAGTATTTATAGTATAACGTTCCTCTACATGACCATTAGAACTTTTAACCTTTTTAATACCTATTACCTTAGCTATATTTCTCCGAGCTATAGTATCATTATTTCGTAATGGATGGATAGAAAATGAAACATATTTGATGTTATCTTGCTCGGTAACTTCAATATTAAAAGCATGAAGAGAGGAAGTTTTTGCTCCAGTATCTATTTTTACTTTAATAAATGGTATATTCAATTCAGGCAATGATGCCCATTCTCGCCAACCAACTAAAAATGATGAATTAGTGGAGTTCTTGGTCATATCTCATTACCTCATTTTCTATCATCATTGGATCATCAGTAAATGTTGCAATATGAAACAACGCATCTCCACTATTTACTAAAGGTATTTTTGTTATACCAATAATTACTCCCTCTCTTTTAGCTCTAATATATTCCTTTTTTTCACCGAATGGATCAGAAATCACCCCAATTACTTCGCCTTTATCTACTTTATTACCTATGTTTTTTCTAATTCTTAAACTACCGCTTTTGGGGGCTCTTATCCAATGGCTTGCTTTAGCATAATATATTTCTTTTGCCCTTAAAGGTTTAATTTTAACTTGTTTTTTATCTAACATATTTAATGATGACAATACTGCTATAACTCCTTGTTCTGCTGAACGAATTACTGCTTCATCATATCTATTAGCTTCACCTCCTTCAAATAATAAGGTTTTCACCCCTCTCTCCAATGCTGTTTGCCTCAGTGACCCATCACGGAAATTTGAATTAATGATTACTGGTACACCGAATGATTTGGCAAGCTCTTTTACCTCTTCATTATCTAAATAGGCTCTAATTTGTGGTAAATTATAACGATGAATACTTGCAGTATGTAAATCTATACCATAATCACTTTTATCAACAATTTCAGTAGTAAATTTATGCGCTATTTTTGCTGCTAAGGAACCTCTGTTGCTTCCTGGAAAACAACGGTTTAAATCACGACGATCTGGTAGGTATCTTACATTACGATTGAAACCAAAAACATTAACGATTGGTACTATTAATAAGTTACCTTTAATTGATGATAATAATTTTTTTCTGTTAAGCAGACGACTAATAGTTTCAACTCCATTAATTTCATCACCATGAATAGCAGCTGAGATAAACATAGTAGGACCATCTTCGTTGCCACGAATTATCTCTACCTGCATGGTAATGTCAGTATGATCATAAAGCTCAGCAATTTTCATTTCTATGCGCTTGCGACTGCCCTTAGCTATTTTTTCTCCATCAATAATTAATTCGTCTTGATTTTTCATATTTAGCCTTTTCCAAGAGTTTTATTTGGTCCTTTTTGACAATCTTTTTCAATATATTCAATAATTGCTCCTGCAACATCTTGTCCAGTAGCTTCTTCTATTCCTTCTATTCCTGGTGAAGAATTTACTTCCATAACTAAAGGGCCATGTACTGAGCGTACAATGTCAACACCAGCAACATCTAACCCTATTACTTTTGCTGCCCTAACGGCAATTGCTCGTTCTTCTGGTTTTAATTTCACTATTTCAGCAGTACCGCCATTATGTACATTTGATCTAAAATCACCATCCTTTGCAGTTCTTTTCATTGCTGCTACTACCTTATCGCCAATTACAAAACAACGAATATCCTGACCTTCTGCTTCTTTAATATACTCTTGAACAAAAAAATCAGTATGCAAACTAACAAAAGCATTGATTAAACTTTCTGCTGCCTTGTCAGTTTCAGCAAGTAATACGCCCTTACCTTGAGTACTTTCGATAAGTTTTACAATTAAAGGAGCACCACCGACAAATTTAATTAAATCTTCTGTAGCATTAGCTGAATGAGCATAGCTGGTAATTGGCATGCCAATACCTTTACGGGCAAGTAATTGATGAGCTCTTAATTTATCCCTAGATCTAGCAATAGCAATTGATTCATTAACTGAATATACTCCCCCTACTTCGAATTGCCTTAGCACTGCAGTGCCATATCTAGTAACAGAAACTCCAATACGAGGGATAACTGCATCAAAATCTAATTTTTCATCTAAGAAATTATCCTTATAATATACATCTGGGCTATGTGATGTAATGTTCATATAGCATTTTAAGACATTAATTACTTTAGTATCATGTCCCCTTTTTTGTGCTGCTTCAACCAATCTTCTAGTGGAGTAGATCTTATGGCTACGTGATAAAATGCCGATTTTCATTTTTTTACTTTATAAATATTCCTTATATTAAAGAATAATAATTTTTTTAATAAATGATTACTTTTTTCTTAGATTTTGTAGTAATAAATTGAAAAATCGGCTGTTTTTGTTAGTAATTTACCATCTTTTTGAAAATATTTCATTGGAAGAAAAGTATCTCCAGGATATTCGCGGTGAATTTTAGTTAGAATAAAATCGCTCAGTAAGTTATTTTCTAGAAATAAATTAGCTATTTCTGCTCCACCAATCATGAATATTTTTTTATTTTCAGGTAAATTATTAATAGCAAAAAATTCTTCAAGGTTAGCAACTACAAGAGTATTAGACATTTCTTTAGTTTCTTTTTTTAAATTACTATTTTTAGAAAATACAATATTAAAACGGTTTTTAGCTATATTATTAGTAAGTGATTCAGCAAAAGTTTTTCGTCCCATGATAACAATATGCTGATAGGTGGTTTGCTTAAAATGTTTAAATTCATCAGGATAATTCCACGGAACTTTATTATTTAGCCCTATTACTCCAGATTTTGTACAAGCCATAATACCTGTAATTTTGTTATTTTTAAGCATCCTGTAAAATCTTTTTTGTAACAAAAAATTTATGATGATCTAAAACATTATGCACTCTGAGATAATCTATTGTTATCTTATTAAGATATTCGGAAACGGCGATAGTTTCAATATCACGATTACTAACGGCAGAGTTAGAAAATGCTGATATGAAAGATTTTCTTGAGTGACCAATTAGTAAAGGATAACCTAGGGATTTTAGCTTTTTGATGCTTTGTAATAAATGAACATTTTGATAAATTGATTTACCAAAGCCAATACCTGGGTCAAGAATAATATTTTTTTGTTTAAAACCACAAGCAATTAATTTATCGATGATTTTATTTGCCCAGGAATATAGTTGATTAATAATTGGCTTAGTAATATCTAAATGAGTTGTACGGTTTTCAGGAATATTTAAGGAATTCATTACTACTATTTTGCAATTACTACTAGCTATTTCTTCTAATAGATTTTTTGGTAAGTTACCAGTTACATCGTTAACCCAATCAATTTTATAATTTGTGAGTAATTTTCTAATTACAGTTGGCTGGTAACAATCAATACTAATTTTACTATCAAGGTAATTATGTTCTTTTAATTTATCTAGTAACGGTATCAGGCGGGAAAGTTCTTGTTCATTGCTGATCTGGGCAGCTGAGGGTCTCGTTGATTGAGCGCCAATATCTAAAATTTCAGCTCCATCATTTATTAAATTCTGGCAATTAATAAATGCTTTTTCAGGATCGTAATTTTTTCCACCATCAGAAAATGAATCAGGAGTAACATTAATTATCCCAACAAGCTTACTAGCTAAACTATAAGATTTATGAAAAATTTCTGACATAGAAGTTTGTTGCTGGTGGGCAAGTTCCCAGATAAAATGATTATTTATTTTAACTTGTGGTATTAAATCTTTAGGTAAAGTAGTAAGCAAGTGAATAATAAAAGGGCGATCAGTAATTTGACTATGCGGTATTTGTAAATCTATTGAATCTATTTGCTTATCATTATAGAATAAAATATCTAGATCAATGATTCTAGGTGACCATTTTTCATATGGTTCTTTCCGTCCCATTCGTTGTTCAATATTTTTACAGTGATTTAATAACCTATGTGGTGATAGTTTAGTTTTTATTACTAATACCATATTAAGATATGGTTTATTCCAACTATCTGGAGCATTTTTAGGCAATATGGCTGTAGTCTCTAATATTATAGATTCATAAATAATTTCTACATGCTCAGTAAATAGTCTTATTGCCTGTCTTAAATTAGTCAAGCGATTACCTAAATTAGAACTGATACTAATATATATCATACGTTATAAATGAAAGAAACCCCGCCATGCACACCGTCAATGGGTGGTTTCATTTTAGTTACTTTAATTTTCAAACTTGTATCTTTATAACCAGCTTGCAAAACCTCAGTAATAATTGCTTTATGAATGTTAGCTGCTAAATGTTCTATTAAATTATATTTCTTTTGTTCTGCAGCTAGTTTAGCTAATTTAGTTAGTTTAGCATAGCATATAACATCAGCTATATTATCTGTGTTAATAGCTACTGGCATAGTAGTAAAAAGTAAATTTATATCTATAGATATTGGTTGCTTATGATGTTTTTCTTCAAGGCTACAACCAAGGTAAACCCATATTCTTAAATCAGAAATTATCAATTCAGAAGAATTATTATTAAAGGCTACCTCTGCTTTCTTATTCATAATGAGATATTTTGTAAAAACTAACTTTTATTACGATCATCACTTGTTTCTTTAGTTTGCATCTCTAACCTAGCTTTTTCGATTACTTTGTCTAGTTCAACTTGGCTACAAATCCCTAGTAATACGGGGTCACGTTGGCGAATATTTGGCATATTCCAATGAGTACGTTCGCGGATAGCAGTTACGGTAGATTTTGTTGTTCCAATCAACTTAATTATAGTTGGGTCATTAATTTCAGGAAAATTCTTTAATAACCAATATATTGCATCAGGTTTATCTTGACGCCGTGCTATAGGAGTATATTTTGCTCCTTTCTTTTTCTTGTTAACAAGACTTTCATATTCACTATTAATATTTAACTTTAAGCTAGCGCTAGGATCCTTGCTGCAACGATCTATTTCTTCTTTGGTTAATTGTTTTGATGAAATAGGATCAACACCCATGACTCCGATAGCAACTTCACCATCAGCTATTCCTTTTATTTCCAACTCATGTATACCACAAAAATCGGCAATTTGTTTAAATGTTAATGTAGTATTATCTATCAACCAAACGGCTGTAGCTTTGGGCATTAACGGATATCTTGTATTTTTGTTCATAATCTTCTTAGAGGAAATAAATGAAAAACAATTAGAAAATAAAGCTTTTAACTACAGAAGTCAATATTTAATAATTAAGTGATTTGGTATTGTTAAATAACGAATGACAATAACAAATCTTGATAAAAAAATATAAACAAAGAGTAAAGAATCATATCAAGA
>JABSSF010000077.1 GCA_013214485.1 Rickettsiaceae bacterium
AGAACTGCTGAATTCGAACGAGTACATTATAATTTAGGTACTGGCGTGACATTTAAAAATGATGATATTGAATGTGGTGTAGATTATGATTTATATCTTGCCAAAAAATACGTCGCCCATAATGGTACTCTTAGACTTAGAATTAATTTCTAGTCTTTATAACTAATATAAATTTATATAACATTAGTATTAGGTACAGTAATTTATTCAAAAAGAAGCAATAAATTAGATTCGTATTACTAATTGAAATTAATATACAAAACCTTGTTTTTTATTAAGCAAGTTTCGTATCAAAGATTAATTTATCAACTTATTTTCAATAATTTTCATAAAAAAGGAAATTTTTCTTCAGGCCAAATTTGGTTATTTTATTACACTTATTATCTAATTTACCATGATTTATAATATATAAATTTTAAATCAAGGTATTTAGTAAATATTTAGTTTATACTTAAATTAATAATTAACTTTTTTGTAAAAAATTTTTATGGTTAAAGAAAATAAATTATCAAAATGGAAGTTATTTTTAGTATCCACTTCTACTGTTGCATTATTTTTATCTCTTAATAATTCTTCTGCACATGCTGTTAGCCGTGTCAGTCAGAACGCCACTTCTCAAGTATCTGTAAATACTGACTGGAATCCCGCAGGGCCATTTAACGGTAGCAGAGATAGTATATTATATGGTGATAAATCTCATGTAATTGATTTAAATGCATCGAAAACTTATGCCGCTATTAATACTAATAGTCAGGAGACTACTCCTGCATTTACTAATTTATTAGTAAATAGCAATGTGACAATTCAGTCAATTGTAGGGACTAAAGGAGAAGTTAATGCTCAATTTCAAGGAAAGAATAATTTCCAATTAACAGGAACTGATTACTCAAAATTAACCTCTATTGATTTTAATGGACAAAATGGATTTCTTATCCTTTTTACTGATAATATCAAATTAAATACAGAATTTTTATCAAGCAAAGCAGGTGGTGGCACTATACGTATTAATCCAAATGTTACTGGCACAGAGCTTACTGGAGAAGTCTCTAATTTAGCAAACCCCATAAGTATACAAGTACAAAATAATGCTGATTTATTACTAAATAATAAAAATACTTTCAAGCTCAGCAATTTAAAAGTTGATAATAATGCTGCTGTAACCACTAATACAAACATAGATCTTAGTAGTCAATTCATTCTTGCATCTGGAGCTTCTGTAACAGTTGGCAATAATGTTAATATTACAGCAAATAATATTAGAAGTAGTGCATTTGGACCTCCTTTAGGATCAATAATTTTCTTAGGTAACTCAACGTTAAGTGCAAGATTTGAATCAAGGAATATAGAAAATATTGAAATTGGTAACGGTAATCTAAATCTTAATATCACTCAAGCATATACAGTTGCAAATACTAAATTCACTAATGCTAATGGTTCTTTAACAATATCAAAGGATCAATCTATTGAATTTGGTAATACTATTTTAAGCAGCACCACAGGAAATAATGCTGGTAGTTTTATATTAGATTCAGGTAATACTACAACTGTTTCTGCTACTTTCAGCAATACTGCAAATGCTTTAGTACAAGAAATGAGAGTCAAAACTAATTCAAAAGGAATAATAAATACTACCGTGCATTTAGGTGGTAATTTGACTATAGAAAACGGTGCTGCAGTTGATGTTAATAGTGGTAAGGATATTAATGTTACGGATATAACAGGAAGCGCTGCAAATTCAGGAGATTTATCTTTAGCTGGAAATAATGATATTAATGCCGATATTGGTAATAATTTCGCCTTAAAAAATGTCAATGTTAATGGTAATGTTACTTTTAATGGTCTTAATTTTAAATCAGAAAACACTGCATTTTCAGGAAATAATAATCTTATTATTAATAATAAGGGAACAGTTTCAATAAATTCAAAATTTGGCAGTGATGGCAAGGCTAATAATGGTACTATCACCGTACAAAATAAAAGTGATGTTACTTTTAATGGAGACTTTTCTAATGTTGCAAATAATAAAATCCTTAACTTCACAATAGGCGATGATTCTACGGCAAATTTAAATATTGACTTAAATTTAGGTAATCTATTAACATTACAAAATAATGCAGTATTAAATATTGATAAAGGCAAAAATATTAATGCAACTGATATAAGTGGTAGTGCTGCAAATTTTGGAGAAATTGTTTTTAAAGGAAATTCAACTGTAACATCAAGTCTAGGTAAAACATTGTCATTAAACTTTATTGATATTGGGGCTGGCAAAGTAACAGTTAATGGAGATACTATAAAAATAGGAGAAGTTAGACTTAGTGACGCTGCAGGTGGTTCTATATTTGAAATTAATGCACTGAATCCTACTATCAATATTGGTACTATAAAAAATACTAGTGGAGCTGATAAAAAGGGTAAGATAATAGTATCTAAAGACGCTACTCTAAGTAATAACATAGGAGCTGCTAATACTACATTTGAAGCAATCGAAGTTGGAGCTGGGGAATTAAAATTAGGTGCTAATACCATATTTAGTGATGAAGTTAGACTTACTGATCCTGGTGGTGGTTCAATACTTAATATTCCAGCAGGAGCTACTTTGAATGTTAATAGCATTAAAAATACTAGTGGAACTGATAAAAAGGGTATAGTTTCTATAACTGGTAACGTCACATTAGACAAAGATATAGGAGCTGCTAATACCGCATTTGAAGCAATAACAATTGGTGCTGGGGAATTAAAATTTAATAATAATGCGATATTTGTTGATGAAATAAGATTAAATGACGTAAATGCAATCTTTAACCCTGCAACAGTCACTTTAAATATTAACAGTATAAAGGCTGGGGTTGACGGACAAGGGAAGGTTAAAGTAGATAGCAATATTACTTTGGATAAGAATATTGGTGAAAATGGTAAATCATTAGCAGCGATTAACGTTACCAATTCTAAGTTAACGCTTAGTGGTAATAATGTTTTTGCTAAAGAAGTAAAGTTATTCAAAGGTGGTGGTAATGCAGAGCTAGAAATCTTAAATAATACTAGTTTAAATGCTGGAGCATTAAAAACAGATACAGCTGATCAAGGTACAATCTCTACAAAAGGTAATATTGCTTTAGGTGGAGATATTGGAGAAAATGGGACAAAATTTAAGGAAATAGTAGTAGATGCTGGAGAATTATCACTATCAAATGGCACTATTTATGCTGGCGAAATCAAGCTAAAAGATCAGAATTCTATATTAAATCTTTCTGGTACTATTCTCGATGATCTTGATATAAAGAATACCGCTGGTATA
The DNA here is from genome assembly GCA_013214485.1 of Rickettsiaceae bacterium. Classification (GTDB taxonomy): domain Bacteria; phylum Pseudomonadota; class Alphaproteobacteria; order Rickettsiales; family Rickettsiaceae; genus JABSSF01. The sequence continues at coordinate 3,299 of JABSSF010000077.1, forward strand.
GATAATGTAACTAGAGTAAAAATATCAGGAGATACTAAAACTGAACTAAATGTTGGAGAAGTTATTAATCCAGTTGAAGCAATAGAAATTGGTAATGCAAAACTAGATTTAGATGGTGGAGGTATAATAGTACAAAAAATAGAGTTTTCTGATATAAATGCTATCTTAAAATTTAATAATACTAGCCCACTAATTAATTCCTTCAGGGGAGAAATTCGTAATACTAGTGGGGTTGCTAATGCTGGTAAAATAGAAGTAGATACCGAAGTAGTTCATAGAGGAACATTTGAAGATAGTAAAAATCGTTTGAATAATATACATTTCCTCAGCGATAAAGAATTTGTTACAACATCATTAAAGCTACCAGTAAATACTATAACTACAGCAACGCCAAATACTGGGATAATTACACTTAATGATAATACTGCAGATAAAGAACTTTTAGCCGTAATTGGTACTCCTGGACAAGAATTAAAAACTCTAGCATTTGGCTCACAACTTACTTTAAAAACAGGTAGTGCAATCTATGTCGATAATTTATTTCTTAAAGCAACAACAAATGAAGGTAGTGGGCCTGTCACCGCTATTTTAATTATCGAAGATGGTGTTACCATTGGCTCTAAATTAACTACTAATAATATTGCAGGTAAAAATGCTACTGGAATTATCAATGTTCAAGGTAATGCTTCTTTTCCAAAAGGTGTTGGAGAAGATGTTGATGATAAAAGAATGCAGCAAGTAAATTTTACTCCAGCTACTAACGCTACAATTAGTGTTTCTGGTGATCTGTTCTCAGATGCAATAACTGTTACTAACCCGACATTAATTATCGGTGATAATGTAACAGTTTCAGGACAAAATAATGTCAATATTAATAGTTCAACAATAGTATTTAATGCAAGCTCTAAAATAAAAGGTACTAATAATGTTGTTGATTCTACATTAAGTTTAAACGGTGATAATGGTGGCTTTGAAGGTAATACTAGTATTACTAATTCAACATTTAACTTTGGAACAAAAAGGCTTAAATTTACTAATGCTGCTAATTCAACCCTGACAGGATCACCTAATTTTAATTTAACAATTAACCCAGAAAAGGAAATAGGCCAAATCATCATTGATGGTGGTGATTTAGATACTACAGGAGTTACACAAAATACTTTAACTTTAACTTTGGCTGATCTAACTACTTCATTACCTACTGGTACTGTTGAAGGTATTCCTGGTAATGCTGATCAATATATTTTATTTGCAACTAGCAATGGCGGCAGCGTACAAATTCTTAATGATAGTAAGGTATTATTTGATTTATCTGTAGCAAATAACCCTTTTGTAACTTGGACATATAGTAATGGAATATTAACTCAAATTGCTAACCAGCCAGCAGATATTGATGCAGTTTTGCAAGCAATAATCAATGCTAATACACCTGGCGCTGTTCCAGAAACTACAACCCAAAATGTAACTATTATATGCCCTCTCCTATTTCAACCAGATAATCAATTAGGACAGGATATAATTACCATTGCCATTACAGAACCAGAATCGTTACCAGCACTTATAGATAGCTTGCAACCTAGTGCAGCAGGAGGTACTGCCATTGCTGAAGACACACAACAAGCAGCACAACAAGCAATGAACACTATTACTAACCAATTAACTACCTTAACAGCTCCAGCAGTTGCTACATTTGCAAGTAGTGACGATATCGCTGAAAGTGGGGTAGCTGCTGGTGATGACCATGATCATTATGATGATAAGCCAGATAGGCATGGTATATGGGGTGCACCATTTTTAAGTAATGCCAAACATAAGCAAAAGAAATTTGAACCAGGTTATAAATTACGAGCATCTGGCGTCAATTTTGGTTATGAATTTATGGTCAATGAAGACCTAAGTATAGGAGCTTCTAGTGGATTTATTCAAAACACAATCAGACATACAGATGCTAATGAGGGTGATGTTACTAAATCAGATATTTATTTATTTTCATTAAATGGAGCTTATGAGCTTGGTAATAATTGGTTTACTCAAGGGGTTTTTGCTTATAGCCATAGCAAAACGGTAAATAGAGAACTTAGAATAATACCAAGAGGAAGGGAAGTAGCTACTGGTAAATATGATGCTGATAATTTTAGTGCTGAATTATTAGCAGGATATCATTTTCATCCTAAAGAAGAATGGTTATCTTCGACAAGTTTTGGTGTAGAATATCATTATTTAGGAGAAATAAAATATACTGAAACTGGGACTACAGCACAAAATTTATCAGTCAAAAGAAAAGCTGATAATGATGTAGAATTAATTCTAGGACAACGTATATCCAAGGAAATAAATTACCAAAACTTTGGTTTAAAACCTGATATTCACGGCCATATTCGCTATGACCTTATGAATAAACGAGGTAAACTTAATGTTAAATTAAATAATGCTGATCTCGGCTTAGTTAGCAGAACTGCTGAATTCGAACGAGTACATTATAATTTAGGTACTGGCGTGACATTTAAAAATGATGATATTGAATGTGGCGTAGATTATGATTTATATCTTGCCAAAAAATACGTCGCCCATAATGGTACTCTTAGACTTAGAATTAATTTCTAGAAATTATTAATAAAAATAAGATAAATATAGGATATTTATTTAAAAATATCTGACTTTTAGGATAAAATATTAATACTAATCCTGATATATATCTAGTAAAATCAATCATAGAAAATAAATAATAGATTTTATTATGACAAAGCTTTTATATTTAGAAAACCAGGATTTATTTACAACTACAGCAAAAATTAAACATATTCATTCTGATGATAGAGGATTCTATATAATTTTAGATCAAACTTTATTTTATCCTCAAGGTGGAGGACAACCAGCTGATCAAGGAAATATAAAAACAAAGAATCATCTTTTTACAATTTATGATGTTAGAAATGTAAACAGTGAAATAAGACATTATACTACAACAAAAACTGACATACTTAATAATGAATCAGCAATAATTGAGATAACCAAAGCAAGAAGGCTATTAAATACCCGCTATCACAGTGCTGGTCATTTGATTGCCTCTTTAGTTGAAAAACTATCTCCAACAATGCAAGCAGTTAAAGGACACCAATTTCCAGAAGAAGCTTATGTAGAATTTTTGGAAATGCCAGATATTGATCCATCTTCTTTTTTAATGCAATTACAAAAAGAATTAAGTAGAATAATTACAAGTGGAGCTGATGTTAAAACTCTCAATTTAGACTCTACCACTGCTAAAAAAATAATGACAAATTTACCGTATGATTTACCTATGAATAAAGAATTAAGAATTTGTAAAATTGCAGAATTTGACCCCACACCTTGTGGTGGTACTCATGTAACAAACCTTAAGCAAATTGGCAACCTCTTAGTTATAAAATGTAAAAGTAAGAAAGGAAGAACAAAAATTTTCTACGAGGTAAATTAAATGAATTTTAAACAACTTTATAATCCTAAAACTGCTACTACTTACATAATTGAGACAAAAGCAATGATCTTTAAAGTTGTTAGTGATGATATTAATAAACAAATACGTCTTAAACCATTTTATAATACTATATTAATGGCATTATTCAAATATCGCCCTACCCCTATTTCTTATCAGGAAATAAAAACTATCTTGATAAATAATAAGCTTTCCTGCCCTGATAACACTAGACTACATCGCAAAATTTCTGAACTACGTAATTACCTTATAGCTTTTGATCCAAAGCTAGAAAATTTAATCTGTAACATCCGAGGAGTTGGTTATAGCTTACCCTTATATTTGCAAGAGCCTGAATTAGAATCTCTAGTTATTATACATAAAATACAAAATGAAAAATTGTTCAAATCACTTGAGATTTTACAGTTACTAGTTACAAATTCTTTTAACTTAAGTAAAAAATGTCAGATTATTAAATCTGATGATGGTTTTGTTCTTGATAGAAAACCAGTACATTCTGATATTGAAATAATTTTAACAAAATTTATTGAACAACAAAAGATTATTTTTCAAGAACTACAATTACATCTACAAGATTTCTTGCATATTCGTATTGAACTTGAATTAGCCAAATTAAAAACTTACCTAGGGCTTGTTCGTATTAGTGAATTTTCAATTACTAAAGAACAGTGGCTCAATTGGCATCAACTTGAATCTGAACATATTCTAAATAATATTACTACAATGCTTAAAAAAGCTGAAAACTAGATTACTAGTTATTTTTATCATAATCAAAACAACTATCCTAAAAACTAACTTGAAAAAGAGATAGACTTGAGCAGGTAAATCAGAGAAAAATGTTCTTAGAGTATTTTTAGGTCATTTTTTACTAGCAAGTGCCATTTTATAGGGGAATACACAGATTTTTTATCCTAAATTGACGTTTATAGGTCGTTAATTATGAACTGATTTACCTATGCGGTGATCCTATCTTCAAGTTATTTGTCTATAGTTTTTAATAAATCTTTGCCAGCAGCACCTTTAGCTTTGATACTTGAAATCACACTAAATTTAGTTTATCATACGTTACCTAAAATTAATTGATTTACAATAAATGAATGCCAAAATTGAAAATAATCTAAAATATGCAGGTCTTATAAGAAGATACGGAGCATATCTTATAGATGTCTTCATTCTTTACACTATTAACTTTGTAATTGGCTATATCGTAGGTAGACTTGCGTTAATTTCTGATAATTATTTATTGCTTAATATTATAAGAAATGAAACAGAAAACTTTTACATATATGCTGTTATATCAGCTATTATTCTTGCCACAATTTATTACACCTATTTTGAAGGAAAATGGGGAGCCAGTCTTGGTAAAAAATTATTTAAACTCAAAATAATTGATGTATCAGGAAAAAATATTAGTTATATGCAAGCTTTTTTACGCTTACAAATACAGCTTATACTACTTTACACTAAAGTAGCAATAATGATTTTTATAATGAACATACAAATAGATCCTGAGTACCTTACACTTATTAATACTTCACTTACACTTATTAATGCTTTAATAACTCTTATTAATATTTTTCTGTTTCTATTTCATGATCAAAAGAGAATTATACATGATTTAATTATTGGGACAGTTGTAATTCATAAGAAATAATTTATAATCTTAATTTTTCTTTTATAAGCTTTATTAAAAATATATAAATAAATGCCAAAACTTACAAAATTATTAAATGATTATCACCCAAATAATCAACAAGAAGTTGAATATAAACAACGGATGCTGCAGTTTATAACCAAGCACCAGCTAAACGCTTATAAAAGGGAATTATTAATCGGACATATTACTGCTTCAGCATTTTTAATAAATAGTGATGCTAGTAAGTTTTTATTAATGCATCATAAAAAAATTAATCTTTGGTTACAACCTGGTGGGCATTGTGATGGAGAAGTTGACGTATTAAATACTGCAATAAAAGAAGCTAGGGAAGAATCTGGGATTGAACATATTAAGCCAGTAAATAATCAATTATATGATATTGACATCCATCCAATCCCATCTTATAAGAACGTACTAGCACATGAACATTTTGATGTTAGGTTTTTACTACAAACCGTATCAAGTGACGAACTTGTCAAAAATGATGAATCCCTGGAATTACGTTGGATAGATTTTAATACATCTATTCCTGATTCTTTTAATCTTGCCCCATCCATCTATAGAATGATTGAAAAATATAAATTATATAGCCAAATAACTTGAATGCATCATTCTGAGCCAACCTTTGGTCTTCCGCGTGCGATCTCTAACCCGTCATCGTTGTAAAGGTTACATAATTCGTTAACATGGAGCGTCATATATGGACGCTATGATAAAATCAAGTAGAAAAAATAAAAAAATATAAGTCTAAGGAATAATATAGAA
>JABSSF010000078.1 GCA_013214485.1 Rickettsiaceae bacterium
ATATATTCTTTAATTGTTAATGACTTTGCTGGTAACCAAGGGTTTATACCACTAACAGGTGGTTTAACATTAAAAGTTACCTCATTACTAACTAAAGCAAAAGGAATTGATTTAACATCTGAAAACATTCTTTGGGGATCAATAATTGAAAATACAGCTAAATTTTTGCTATTTATAATATTTCTTTGTTTTTTCTGATTTTTAACATAATAGTTACCTTTTATTTTTAAAGGTGGAATAGTTATTTTACCTGATTTTAAAGGGGTAATAATATATTTACATTTATATATGTAATATTTAACTCCTTTTTTGACTTCTGTAGATGGATGTGGTACTGCTGCTTCAACAATAGTATCTTTGATTTCAAGTTTTTCTGGAATGAATTGAAAATCCTTATCAGAAACAACTTCAGCAATATAAGTAATTGATTCATGTTTATAAGGATTTTCTTTGCTTATATAAGAATCTATTGATATATTAGCTACCGATCCTTTATCTGCTTTTATTGTTTGAGATTTTATAACATTAATAGTAATTGCCTCAGTAGTTAATTTACCAGCAGAAGTAATAGCAGTAATTGCTGGTATAGTAATTTTACCAACTTTCTTAGGTTGTAAACTTAGATAGAAATTAGTATTTTTAATCCCATTCTGCAGCTTACTATTACCTAGAATATAAAAATCTTTCAAAAGAAATTCAGCATTTATTGTCTCAGTTAGTATAGCATCTGATAATGTTATGTTTAATTGTAAATCTTCATCTATTGAAACTTCTGCTCGTTCAACGCTTGCAGTAAATTTTGCAGCAAAAGCTACGTTACAGCTATATAGAATTATAAAAAATAATATTATAGACCACTTCCTTACCATGGGTTTATACCCCCTTGAGTTTCGTTGCGTTGCGACTCAATACGAAATTGGCTTTGCAAAAATTGCTTAGGGTTATTTTCTATCCTATTCAACCATTTATTTGCATCAATATCCTGCTCTAAATTTTCAGCTTGTAAATCATCATTATTATTCTCTGCATCACCTTCTTTAGCTTCGCTATTTGCTTGCTTTTTTTCTACATCTTGCTCTTTGGAATCATCACTTTTATCATCTTGATCATTTCCATCTTTGTCTTTATCATTATCTTTATCTCCTTTTTCCTCATTGCTCTTATCCTTATTTTTTATACTACCCTTTTTTTCTTCTTCATCACCATCTTTATCAGTATTATTGTTATTATTAGGATCTTTATTATCTCCTTTATCCCCATTATTAGATGATTCAGGATCTGTATTATTTTGATTATTAGAAGAGGAAGATTTACTACTTTGATCATCTTTATCTCCATCTTTATCTTGCTTCTTATCTTTTACAAGTTTTTCTTCTAACTCATGGATTTTCATCATTTTTTTTAATACTTCTAGATTATGTTTAGCATTTTCGTAATTAGGATCGGCTTTTAGTACTTCTTCTAAAGTAGATTTTGCTTCTTTAAATTTTTTTTCATATATTAAAGAGTTTGCCAAGTTATACAATGATCTTGTCTTATTTGTAGATATTTCTTCTAAAGTATTAGATCCTAATTCTTGATTTTCTAGCTTTTTTAGTGATTTTTTAAATGATTTTGTAGCTTCTTTATATTTGCCAGCTTTAAACTCAGCAACTCCTTTTTGATAAGGGTCATCAAATTTCTTGATAGCTTCTTCAATATTTTGCTTACTTTCAATATCCTTTATTGCTTTTTCCTGCTCATTATAAATTAATTTGTCTAAAGGAATGGTATTTTCGATTAAAGAAGTAGGAGAAAAATCTAAGGAAGCATTATTGTTATTTTTAACTGCAGCTTGGCTAACTTGTCCATTACTTGCTACTAGTAATAAAATAATAATGGGAAACCTAAACCCTTTACGAAACCAAAATAATATAATTAACATAATTGGTAAAATGAAGAGATAAAATCTTTCTTCCCAATTACGAATCTTATGCGCTGTTTCTTCGTGTTCCTGGTTTAATTTATTATCTAATTGTTGTAGAATTTCTCTGCTATTAATATCAGAATAGTGTGAGTCAAAATATTTACCATTACCTGCTTTAGCAATGTCTTGTAGAGATTTTTTTTCTAGTTTAAGATTAATAGTTTTTAAGTCCCATCCTATGGTATATTGCATGTCTGCCCCTTTTTCTGTTCCTATACCTAAAGTATGAATGGTAGTATTATTTTTTGCTAATTTTTTAGCTAGAGTTTTTGCCTCATCCTGATCAGCAAATCCCCCATCACTAATGATTAAAATAGCTTTATTATTACTTTGTGTAGAGTTTAATAAGCTTTCAGATAATTTTAATGCTGGGGTAAGACGAGTACCTTGAATAGTTATTAAATCACTACCAAGAAAACCAAGTAAATGACGTATAGTTTTCATATCATCAGTAATTGGTGTTACCATATGAGCATCAGCAGCAAATGCTATTAAACCAATTTTTATTCCCTTATTTAAATTAATAATATCTTCAATTTCCTGCCGAGCAATAGCGATTCTTGATAGTTTTTTGTCTTTTAATTCCATTGAATTTGACAAATCTAAAGCAATAATTAAATTTTTATCAGGACTAAAAGTTTCTACTTCTTTGTAATCCCAGCGAAGACCTGCCAATGCAAACATTAGTAATGTCCATATTATTGACCATAATATTAAAGAGCGTAATATTGAAACTTGATTATTATTTGTTTGTTTTAGTAAATGCTTTAATAAATGTTTATCAGCAAATTTTGTTAGTTGATCATTATCAGCAGTGCTATTATAAAATCGTAGATAAAGTAAACAGATAATTGGGATGGCAAGCAACCCCCATAACCAATTACTATTTGCTAAATGTAGTTCATTAAATACCATAAACCCTCCGTCTTATTAACGGCATGATCGCAAGTAATAATAATAAACAGGCAACAACTACTAAAGGGTAACGATAAAGTGGAGTCCTTACTACATATTCTTTAATTTCTAATTCAGTTTTTTCCAACTTATTTATTTCTTGATAAATTTGTGATAAACCTTCTTTATTTGTTGCTAGATAGCTTTTACCACCAGTAATTTTAGCTATTTCTTTTAACAACTCTTCATCCATAGTTACTTTTTGCATCGATATTATGCCAAAAGCATTGGGAATAGGGACAAGGCCTTGTTTGCCAATACCAATAGTATAAATACGAATACCGTAGCTTGCAGCAATTTTAGCAGCTTCTAATGGTGGAATATTACTAGAATTATCTTCACCATCAGTAAGTAAAATTATTACTTTTGAATGACCAGGAAATTGTCGTAAATTTTTTACTGCTATACCAATAGCATCACCAATAGAAGTACTATAACCAGCCATTCCATTTACGACGTTATTTAGCATCGTTGCAACTGACATAGTATCTAAAGTCATTGGTACATGTAAATAAGCATACTGGCCAAATAAGACTAAGCCAACCCGATCTCCCCGTCTTTGACTAACAAATTCACTAACTACTTCTTTAGTAACGTCTAATCTATTAACTCTGTTATTTTTAGTAGAAAAATCAAGAGCTTCCATTGATAGTGAAGTATCAACTGCTAACATTAAATCATAACCTTTATTTTTAATTTGACTATATTGATCTACTAATTGTGGACGCATTAATGCTAATGTTAAGCAACACCAAATTAATGTTAGAATTATTATAAAAAAATGATTTTTATTTTTCCCAGGAGCTGCTTTAGCTTTAAAAGCTTGTTGTAATCTAGTAATTTGAGGAAATATTATTTCTGGGGTAGATTCGGTATTTTCGTTATTTGCTTTAGGTAAAAAAAACCAAGCAAGTAATGGCATAGGTAATAGTAAGATCATCCATGGCCAGTAAAATATAAACATATTAAACCCATTTTTTGATTGCTTGAATTAAATTATAAACATGATCTTCTGAAATATCATTTTTATCTTCAGGGATATAGGATATTTCAGCTAAAATCTTCCCTTTAGATTGCCAATCATAATTATTTGGGTCATTCTCTTTTAACCAATTTAACCAAACTTTCCCAGATAGACTTGCACAAGTTTTACGAGAATATTTATGTATCGCAATACGGCGAATTGTTTCATTTAGTTTTATGGCAGTTTGATAAGTATTATGCTTGCTTAAATTATATTGTAATTTTGATAATATATTCATAGTATCATACCTCCAACTACTTCTATAATGTGATCTACGTCTTAAGGTAACAACTATTGCAGTTATTATTATTAAAGTAGTAATAATAATAACCCACCAAATAGGCGCAAGTGGCCAGATGCTAATTGCCTTAAAACCTTCTATATCACGTAATTCTGCATATAAATTATCCATATTTAAGCCCCTTTATTAAATAAATTTACAATTTTAAGATTATAAGCTAGTTTATGACAAAAATCTTCATTAGTCGCAATATGGATTACTCCAATATGTAACTTTGAAGCTAAATCCTCTAATTTTTGTTGATTGTCTAGCCATTGTTGTTTATAAGCTTTTCTACCATTATTATTATTAGTATTTACATGTAAATTTTGCCTAATATCATATTCACTAAATATGATATTTCCTGCTGCAGGGATTTCTTTGTCTGCTGGGTCATTTACTGGAATAAGCACTACTTCATTCCGTTTATGTAAATTAATTAAACATTGTTCTAAAGTTTCAGTAATATTCATAAAATCACTAATAATAAATATTAAAGTTCCAGAATTTACCATTTTATTCAAATATAGCACAGTATCATCCAGCGGTTTTATAGATGTCGAAATTTGTTCCATATCTTTTTCTACCTTATTAACGCAATCTTTAGTAATGCAAAGAGTTTTCAGCATTGATAATAATGATTTTCTACTGCGTTTTGGTGCAAAATATTCTCTACCATCTTGAAGTAAATCACCATATAAGCAAGCACCAACACGATCATGATTTTTATTAGCTGCCCAAGCAATAGTTGCAGCAATTTTTGCTGCTTGTACTGATTTAAAAGTCCCTCTAGTCCCAAAATGCATATTTTTATTCATATCAACGCAAAGAACTACACTGCGTTCTCTTTCTTCAGTAAATAATTTAAGATGGGGTTTTCCAGTTCTTGCTGTTACTCGCCAATCAATATTACGAATATCATCGCCATAAGTATATTCCCTGACTTCTTCAAATTCTAACCCCTGACCACGAAAAGGTGAAATATGACTTCCAGCAGTTGTTGAGGTTACAGGACGCTTAGAAATTAATGCAATGTTAGTTGCCTTTGCTCTTAATTGTAATAATTCTTCAAATTCTGGATATAGCATAATATTACCTTATGATTAATTTTAAGGTACTGCAACTACTTCGAGTAATTTAGCAACTATCTCTTGCCGTGAAATCGCTTTTGCTTCTGCTTCAAATGAAGGCATAATACGATGCGATAAAATATTTGGCGCAATAGTTTGTATGTGATGTGGGGTCACATATTCATCCTCTCTTAGCCAAGCTAAAGCTTTAGCACAGCGGACAATTGCTAAAGTAGCCCTTGGTGATGCACCATGAGTAATCAATTTTGTAAGCTCAGCATCATATTTCTCTGGAAATCTACTAGCAGAAACTAAAGAAATTATATAATTTTTTAACGGCTCGCTAATATGAATTTCTAATAATTCCTTTCTTGCATTAAAAATTTCTTGCTGACTAGTAATGTCTATTTTTCTATTTTTATTATTACTATCTTGATGAGATAGTCTATTTTCATCTAATTCTATAATTTTTAGTTCTTCGTCATGTGTTGGATAATCAATTACTACATGCATTAAAAAACGATCTAATTGGGCTTCTGGTAAGTTATAAGTTCCTTCTTGTTCTATTGGGTTTTGAGTTGCAAGTACCATATATAATTCAGGCAATTGGTAGCTTTTTAAACCAACTGTTACTTGTCTTTCCCCCATTGCTTCCAATAGTGCTGATTGCACTTTTGCTGGAGCTCTATTAATCTCATCGGCAAGTAATATATTATTAAATAACGGCCCTTTACGAAAAGTAAAATTACCAGTTTCTTGTAGATATATTTCAGTACCTATAATATCTGATGGTAACAAATCTGGAGTGAACTGTACTCGATGAAACTCACCTTCAACCCCCTTTGCCAAAGCTTTTGCTGCTGTTGTTTTAGCAAGGCCTGGCATACCTTCTATTAACATATGACCATCAGCAAGTAAACATACTAATAAATTTTCTATTAAACTATGTTGCCCGATAATCTTATTTGCTATTGCTTGTTGCAAGTTTGTTAATTTTTGCTGAGTTTGATTATCAGATCGTTTAGGAGTTTTTCCTTTTTTAGCTTTACTGTTTGCCCTCTGCACTCCCTTATTGTCTATTACGGCTGTACTCATAAATATCTACCTCTTAAAATTCATTAACCAAAAGTAAACAATTTGTAAATTTTATAAAAAAAGAGCGTATTTGTCAACAAATATGCTCTTTCAACGAATTTTATCAGCGTAGATAAATTTATAATGCAGTAAATTTGTAAATAATAATTTCTAAAATGTAAAAACTACTGTCCTATATTATAATCATTATCCACTGGGTTATTAACATCCCCCACAAGATTATTATCGTTTTGATTAGGATCGTTACCATAGGTATAATAGTAAGGTGCAAAAACCTTGGTTCTAGCATGTATAGACTGTGTGTTGTTAGTAGTGTTATCATTAGGGTTATATTAGCACAAGCATCTGTATTAAGAGTTGATTTCATATTGGCGTGTTGAATTACTTACTATTTAATATAAAGCGTAGCTGTTTTTTTATGATAAGTAATTTTATTATTGTAATTTTTGTAGTAGATTGGTATAAGGTTTATTTAAACTTTAGTTTTTTAAGTATCTAAAGTTATTGAACTTAAGCATATTTATAGGCATATTATTTATGAGACAAATTTCTTTAAACCGCATTACTGGTGGTGTTTTACAATATATAACAAAAATATTTTTAGTAATAATTGTTGCAAGCTGCAATATTTATGCAGCTGAACAAATAAAGGAAATAAATGTTGTTGGCAATCAAAGGGTGGAGATACCAACTATACAGGAATATACTGGTTTAAATGTTGGTGACACTTATGATGCAGTTAAACATAATAAAGCTATAAAAACTTTATATGATACTTCACTATTTGAAAATGTAGAAATAAAATTCAGATCTGGCACGTTAACAGTGTATGTTAAAGAAACACCTTTCATAAGTAAGGTAGTATTTAGAGGAAATACTAAAGTAAAAGGATCAACTTTGTCAGATGAAATTATGACTGCAGCTGGTGATTCTTTAAGGAAAGCTTATTTAAAAACTGATGTAGCAAAAATTAAAGAAATTTATAAGAAGACTGGAAGATTCTCTGTAAAAGTTGAAGTAAAGCGTGAAGATCAAGAAAATAATCGAGTGAAAATTATTTTTGTTATTAGTGAAGGACCAAAAACTGGAATTAAAAAAATATATTTTGTTGGTAATAAATATTACAAAGCTACTGAATTAAAAACTGTTATTTTAAGTAAAGAATCAAGATGGTTTAGATTTTTAGAAACTAATGATGCTTATGATCCTGATAGGATTGAATATGATAAATATTTATTAGCAAGATTTTATAAATCTGTTGGTTTTCCAGATGTAAGAATAATTTCAGTTACGGCTGATCTTTCTGAAAAAAAGGATGGTTTTACTTTAACCTATTCTATTGATGAAGGGGCAAAATATAGATTTGGAGAAATCACTTACGAAAACAAATTATCTAATATTGATGATAAGATAATTGCTAAATTTATTCCAAGATATGGTCGTAGAACTTTTAACATGACTAAAATGGAAAAAGTATCTGAGAAAATTGCTGATTATTTAGCAAGCCATGGTTATCCTCAAGTTAGTGTTTATCCTGACATTAAGACTAATTTAGCAGATAAAACTGTTGCTGTTAAAATAGTAATTGATCAAGCAGATCAGATATTTGTGAATAAAATAAAAATAGAAGGTAATTTAAAAACTCAAGATAATGTAATTAGACGTCAGTTTAAAATTGCAGAGGGTGATTTATATAGTCGCTCAAAAGTAGAAGCAGGTGAAAGAAATTTATATAATCTGGATTACTTTAATAAGATTTTTGTAAGGCCTTCGCCAACAGGAGAAAAAGATCGTTATGACCTTAATATTAATGTCGAAGAGAAATCTACATCTTCAATTGGTTTTGAAGTTGGTTATAATACTTTATCTGGACCTATTGGAGCCATATCATTTTTAGAAAAGAACTTAGTTGGTACTGGAAGATATTTACATTTAAGAGCCCAATTCGCTAAAGCTAGTACTCGTTATATGGCAGGCATCACTGATCCTAATTTCTTAGATAAGAATTTATCACTTAGTAATAATGTATTCTACAGCAAAAGTGGTAGTAGAAGTGGTTTTGTTAATGGTTCACAAAATTATTCTTTAAATTCTGTGGGTACTTCAGTATCATTAGGGTATGATGTTGTTGAAGATTTATATCACGAAATAGAATATTCTTTAAAAAGAGATATCATGCGTGCATCACCAAATTTACAATCAAGATTTATTGTTGAGAATATGGGAACATTTATTACTTCAGCAATAGGGCATAGTTTAACATTAAATAAAGCAGATAATAGAATGTTACCAAAAAATGGTTATATTTTATCTGGGAGTCAAGAATATGCAGGTGTTGGAGGTGATACTAAATATATAAAACATGATGCAAGCAGCAAGTTTTTTATCTCATTCTTTGAGAATAAATATACTGTAAAACTAACAGGTAATGCTGGTGATATTAGAGGTGTTAGTAAACAAAAGGTTCGTATTTCAGATCGTTTTAATTTAGGTGAGCATACTTTAAGAGGGTTTTCTTTTGGTGGTGTTGGCCCTA
>JABSSF010000079.1 GCA_013214485.1 Rickettsiaceae bacterium
ATAAAAAAATTCTGGCACATAAGCACCATGCTTTTGATGCCGTTGATAAATAGTTTAATCTATATTATCATTGGCGTACATACCATCATTGCGAGAACACTTGTGTTCGTGGCAATCCAGAGAAAAAAAATGTAATAAAATCAAAACTGGATCCTCACGCAGGCTAAAGCCTGCTCAGGATGACGGGTTGGGGATCGCATGCGGAAGGCTAAAGCCTGCTCAGCAATGACGCTTTCCCTTTTGCTAGTTATTTAATTGTTATTTTTAGTAATCACTAATTTATTATTGGCAATTTTTAAACATATTTTATCACCATCAGTAAAGTCGCCTCTTAGTAGCATTTTCGCCAAGCTATTTTGGATTTCTTTTTGGATAACTCTTTTCAGTGGCCTTGCGCCAA
The DNA here is from genome assembly GCA_013214485.1 of Rickettsiaceae bacterium. GTDB lineage: Bacteria > Pseudomonadota > Alphaproteobacteria > Rickettsiales > Rickettsiaceae > JABSSF01. The sequence goes on from JABSSF010000079.1 coordinate 401, forward strand.
AAGCTGGGTCATAGCCTTTATCAGCTAGCCAATTAATTGTACTTTCGTCAAATGTAATAATAATATTTTGTTCTTTAAGAACTTTCTTTAAAGATTCAAGCTGAATTTTTACAATGTCATTAATATGTTTACGACTTAAACGATGGAATAGAATAATCTCATCTAATCTATTTAGAAATTCAGGTTTAAAGGCTGCTTTAACAAAATTCATCACTTCATCCTCTACCTTATCTGTATCTTCGCCTTCAGGTTGATTTACCAGTATCTCTGCACCTAAATTAGAAGTTAAAATTATTAAAGTATTTTTGAAATCAATTAAAGTGCCCTGACTATCAGTTAATCTACCTTCATCTAAAATTTGTAACATAATATTAAAAATATCTGGATGAGCTTTTTCTACTTCATCAAAAAGGATCACTTGATATGGCCGGCGTCTTACAGCTTCAGTAAGTACCCCCCCTTGTTCATAACCAACATAACCTGGTGGTGCTCCGATTAATCTTGCTACAGCATGTTTTTCCATATATTCTGACATATCAATACGTAATACTGCACTACGGTCATCAAAAAGAAATTCTGCTAATGCTTTAGTCAGTTCAGTCTTACCAACACCAGTAGGTCCTAAGAATAAAAAGGAGCCTAGTGGACGATTAATGTCTTGAATACCAGCCCGTGATCTACGTACTGCATTACTTACAGCACTAATAGCGTCATCTTGCCCAATAACTGATTTTCGGATTTTATCTTCCATAACTAGTAGTTTTTCACGCTCGCTAGATAACATACTATCTACTGGTATACCTGTTATTTTAGAAACAATTGCTGCGATATCACTATCAGTGACTTTTTGTTTAAGTAAAGTATTTTCCGACTTAACATGAGTTCCTGATTCAGTTTGTTGGATTTTACTAGTTAATTCTGGAATTACACCATATTTCAATTCACTGGCTCTAGCTAAATCACCAGATCTTTCTGCTCTTTCTAATTCTAATTTAGCCTTGTCTAATTCTTCTTTTAATTTCTGACCTGACTGTAATTTCGATTTTTCAGCCTCCCATTTAGCGGTAATATCATAAGATTCAGACTCTAGTTGACTTAATTCCTCTGTTAGCTTCTTTACTTTATCTTTAGAATGGGGATCTTTTTCTTTTTTTAACGCTGATAATTCTATTTTAATCTGAATAATTCTACGGTCTAATTCGTCTAATTTTTCTGGTTTGCTAGAAGCTTCAATTTTTAATCTACTTGCAGCTTCATCAAGTAAGTCAATAGCCTTATCAGGTAAAAACCTATCAGTGATATAACGATTTGATAATGTTGCAGCAGCTACAATAGCACTATCAGAAATATCAATTCCATGATGTACTTCATAACGATCTTTAATTCCCCGCATTATTGAAATAGTATCGCTAACTGTTGGTTCTGCAACATATACTGATTGGAAGCGTCTTGCTAAAGCTGCATCTTTTTCAATATATTTACGATATTCATCTAAAGTGGTAGCTCCAATACAATGTAATTCACCACGAGCCAGCATTGGTTTTAGTAAATTAGAAGCATCCATAGCTCCTTCTGTTTTACCAGCGCCGACTAATAAATGTAATTCATCAATAAAAAGAATAATTTCACCACTTGAATCTTTAATTTCATTTAATACAGCTTTTAAACGTTCTTCAAATTCGCCACGAAATTTTGCCCCAGCAATCAATGCTCCCATGTCTAATTCAATGATTTTGCAATTTGCTAATGACTCTGGTACATCTTTTACAAACACTCTTTGTGCTAAACCTTCAATAATTGCAGTTTTACCAACCCCTGGTTCTCCAATTAATACTGGGTTATTTTTAGTTCTTCGGGATAAAACTTGAATAGCCCGGCGTATTTCTTCATCACGACCAATTATTGGATCTATTTTTCCATCTGCTGCTAATTGAGTCACATCTCGGCCATATTTTTTTAAAGCATCGTAACTACTTTCAGCGGATTCACTATCAGCTGTTCTACCTTTTCTTAAATTTATAATTGCGTTGGCTACTTTTTTAGCATCGATTCCAGCAGCTCCTAATATTTTGCCAACATCACCTTTATCATAAGTTAAGCTTTCAAAAATTCTTTCTATTGTAGTAAAACTATCATTATTTTTTTTAGCAAGTTCCAAGGCTTTATCAAGTGTTTTTAAGCCATCAGTTGACAATCTAACATCACTACCACCGCCATGTATTTCTACAGACGGTATTTTAGCAAGAGCTTTTTCTGTCTGATTACTAATAGTAGAAATATCAGCATTAATAATGTTAATTAAATTACCTATTACGCCACTATCTTCTTCGAGTAATGAGCTAAGTAAATGTACTGGCAAAATTTGTTGATGATTATTTTTAGCTGCATAAATTTGAGCATTAGAAATGACTTGTTTTGCAGCTGCGGTAAATTTTTCAATATTCATGATAAAGCCCCAATATTAAATTAATTCTATTTAATATATTTAATAATTAATACGCAAATTACTAGACTGTTTAGTTGTTTTTTTATATTAGATTTAATTCTTTACTGTCAAAATATATTTAATTTGTGTATAATAACCTATTTATACCTACAACAGTAAATGAAATCTTTTATCAAAATAATCATAATTTTAAGTTTATTAGTCAGCGGGACGGTAGCTTTTGGCTATGTAGCAAATAATGGTTATTTAAATAATCAACTACAACATTTATTAAAATATTATTTAAAATTAAAAGGTGTTGATGCTGAAATTACAAACTTTCATTATCAAGGTGGAGTCATTAATATTGATAATATAAGTTTTAATAATGATACTAATATTTCCGCTGAAAAAATAGTAATAAAATATACTCTAGGTGATGTTGTTTCTAAATTTAACATACATCTAGATATAATGGTAGATCAATTATCTATTAAAGATAATGATGGGCGTAAAGTAATAAAAACTAAAATGCAAGTAAATTACAATAGTAATTTATTACAAAAATATGGTAATTGCGAAATAACGTTACCAGCAATAGAGATAGATCCAGATATTAGTGATAAAATTTCTAATTTTAATATTGGTACAGGGAAGGTTACTTATAAAAGAATGGGGGCAAATAAAAAATACAACGCAAAAATTGCTTTTGCCGAAGATTCTTTTTTAGATATTAATTTAGTACAAAACACTAATGAAGTAGTTAGCGATATTCAGGTAAATAATATTCCACTAATGTTATATAAATTATTATATAGCCTTGCACCTGATAATAATTTATTGAAAGAATTAAAAATAATAAATAGTGGTTTTATTACTAAAGGTAAGCTTAGACTTAAACTTGATAAGGAGTATTTTAAAACAGGGTTATTAACTGAGAACAACCTATATAGTAATTTTCAATTTAAGGATGTTAATGTAAAATTTGATCCTAAAATGCCAATGGCTAAAGCTATTAAAGCGGAAATGCTGCAATATGGTCATTTTACTAAAATATATGTTAATAAAGGTAGTATTGCTAATATTGATCTTACAGAGGGTATAGTAAAAATAGAACGGAACAAAATTGGAGAATTGGATTTAATAATATCTGCTAATGCTAAAGGTAAGATGGCAGATTTAACTAACTTTATTCATAAAGATGCTAGAGAAAAACTACAAAAAGAAGATATTGACTTTTATAAATTTACTGGGCAGATAGAAGGTACTGCTAATATTATAATTCCACTAAAAAATGGTGATAATGATTCGAAGCGAGAAAAAATCCTTGATATTAAAGTAAGTACTATAACCAATGCTGGGGTCAAAATTTTTGATGATCAATTAATTTTATCTAACTCAAAAATAAATGGTAAATATGATGGTAAACAACTAGTATTTCAGGGGGAAGGAAAAGTCAATGGCTATGATAGTATTATAGATTTTGTTTATAATTTTAAAGATAAGTCAAAATTTGAATATTGTTTAAATACTAGAAGTTTTGTGCAACATAAACGGTTTTTGAAAAATCGTGATCAAAAAATAGGCTTATTTACTGTTTTAGGCGGTAAAACTTCTGTTGATTTTGAGTATAAATTTAAAGATGAAAAAAGATTTGTGACAATAGAATCAGATTTAAAAAATATTGGATTATATCTTGATAAACTTGGTATTAAAAAAGAACAAGGACATAGAGGAAGATTATCAGCAAAAGGAGTGTTTAATGATCTTAAAGTAGGAAGTTTAAATTTTAACATAACTGGTGAAAATAACCTGGATATATCTGGCACAATGCAAATGAAAAATAATGAAACTCAAGTTATTATTCCTAAAATAAAATACCTGGAAACTGACTTAAATGCTGAAATTACAGATACACTTACAACATATAAAATTTCTGTTTTTGGCAAGACTCTAGATCTCTCAACAGCTGATATGATTGGCTTTCTAGAAAAGGAATCATTGAATAATAAGCAGATTAGTTTAATAGCTAAAATCGATAACATAAAATTAAGAGATAATATATGGCTTACTAATCTGGATATATTACTTAAATGTTTAACGAATTGCTATGAAGGTAATATTACAGCAAAAATCGGCAGTAGAGATGTAGATATTAAAGTTACCAATGGCGAAAATCAAAGCGAAAAATGGGTAGTTAACTGCTCTAATGCTGGAGCTTTATTAAAGGGACTTGGTATTTATAGTACTATGAAAACAGGAAAATTAGATTTAGTGGTTAATACTCGCAGAAGAGAGGCGCAAACCGGAGAGATAATTCCAGTTATTGATGGAACATTTACTTTTAAAAAATTTATTTTAAAAGATACTCCAACTATTACCAGATTAGTTTCCTTTATTTCTCTACCTGGAATACTTAATGCTGTAACTAATAATAGAGATATACGCTTTCGTAGGATGTCAGGTAAATTTAGTTTTAAAGATAGAATATTATCAATTAATTCATCCTTTGCTGATGGGCCATATTTTAGTTTTACATTAGCAGGGGCGGTAGATACTAATACTAAATTAATGAACATTAAAGGGCGTATTTCACCATCTCTATATGGGGTTGATTCAATACCTCTAATCGGCGGTTTAATCGTCGGAGATAAAAAAAGCAGAGGGTTGATCTCTGCTCCTTATAAGTTAAAACAAAATTATGATACTAATAATAAGTAAATCGTTAAAATTATTATTTAAATTAACAGCAGTAATTATAGTATTAATACAGACTATTGGTATTAATTTTACTTGTTATGCTGATTCAGCTAAAATATGGCAATTGGATAAATTTCTCTTTAATCAAGGGTTTGTAAGAACGGATACATATTCTGGTACTCAAGAATGGGGTACTGCATTATATGTTAAAAGAAAAATTATCCATTCAGCTATGCAGCAAAAATAACATACCCAAAATGACTGAAAACTTGTTTTTTAAAATAATTATTATTGACACTGCATTTTAGTTTTGTTATTATCTATTCTAATTGGTGCCTAGCTAAGGCTTCACCTTTTATCTTTTAGACATTTAAGCAAATTTTCTATAATTTTATATGTTTTTCAATAAGTTTAGTCTGTTATAGACTAGCTACTACTAATAGGTTAATTTTCTAAGGTTATATCAGCTAATGACAACACAAAAAGAAGAAAAAAAAGAGAAGTTAAGTAATTCCACTTCTAGTTCTGAAAAAATAAATAAGGAACAAACAACAAGTAAACAGGTAACACAAGAATCAACGGTAAAAGAAATAGCGACAAAAGAACCCAAGCCAGGGAGAAATAATAACAATAAATCTAATAAACGCCGGGAAATAAGGAGAAAACCAGATCCATCTATGCTCCAACCAAGTGAAGAAGAACTAGAAAATATCCCAGAACATAACGGAGTTAAAGTTACACTTAAAGAATTAAATCGGAAATCCCCAGAAGAATTATTAGCTCAAGCAGAATCACTAAATATTGAAAATGCTAGCTTACTATTAAAACAACAATTAGTTTTTACCATTTTAAAGAAAATAGTAAAACAAGGTGGTTTAATTTTTGGTGAAGGAGTTTTAGAAATTCTCCCAGATGGTTTTGGTTTTTTAAGGTCACCTGAAGCAAATTATTTGGCTGGCCCTGATGATATTTATGTTTCACCTAGTCAAATTCGCCGTTTTGGTTTAAAGAAAGGTGATACTGTTGAAGGGCAAATTAGAGCTCCAAATTCTAGTGAAAAATATTTTGCCCTGCTTCGAGTATATAAAATTAATTTTGAAGAAAACGATAAAGCATATCATAGAGTACATTTTGATAATTTAACACCGTTATTTCCTGATCAAAAATTAAATTTAGAAGTAGAATTTGAAACTAAAGACTATAGTACTAGAACTATTGATATTGTAGCTCCAATGGGTAAAGGACAAAGAGCTTTAATAGTTGCACCACCTAGAACTGGTAAAACAGTATTATTAAAAAATATTGCTCATGCTATAACTACTAATAATCCAGAAGTGTATCTGATGGTATTGCTTATTGATGAAAGGCCTGAAGAAGTAACTGATATGCAACGTTCAGTGAAAGGAGAAGTTGTTAGCTCGACTTTTGATGAGCCAGCAGTTACTCATGTACAGCTAGCAGAAATGGTTATTGAAAAAGCTAAACGTTTAGTTGAGCATAAAAAGGATGTGGTAATATTATTAGATTCGATTACTAGACTTGCTAGAGCTTACAACACTATGGTACCTTCTTCTGGTAAAGTATTAACGGGTGGTGTTGATGCAAATGCTTTACAAAAACCAAAAAGATTTTTCGGTGCTGCAAGAAATATTGAAAATGGTGGTTCTTTAACCATTATCGGCACTGCTTTAGTTGAAACTGGTTCAAGAATGGACGAAGTAATTTTCGAAGAGTTTAAAGGAACTGGTAATTCAGAAATTATTCTTGATCGCAAAATTGCTGATAAAAGAGTTTACCCAGCAATTGATATTACTAGATCTGGTACAAGAAAAGAAGAGTTATTAGTTGATAGAGCAAAATTATCAAAAGTATGGATGTTGCGGAGAATTATTAATCCGATGGGCACAATTGATGCTATAGAATTTTTATTAGAAAAATTCAAAAATACTAAGAATAATAATGAGTTTTTTAGCTCTATGAATTCATAAATTGATATTTTTGCCATATTAGTATATTCTAATAGTATATAGTGTTAGATAAATTTTATAGGAGTATAGTTTATGCATAAAAGACCAAAAATAGCTTTAATTGGTGGTGGAAATATCGGTGGTACACTAGCGCACATCATTGCAGCAAAAGGACTTGGAGATGTTGTTTTATTTGATCTTACTGAAGGCAAAGCTAAAGGTAAGGCGCTAGATATAGCTCAAGCAACAACCATAGAAAAAACAGATGTTAACTTACAAGGTACAAATAATTATAAGGATATTAAAGATTCAGACGTAATTATTATTACCGCAGGTGTTGCTAGAACACCAGGCATGAGCCGTGATGATTTAATTGCTACTAATGCAAAAGTGATGAAATCAGTTGGTGAAGGCATTAAACAATATGCCCCTAATGCTTTCGTTATTGTTATTACTAATCCACTTGATGCTATGGTATATGTTCTACAACAAGCTAGTGGAATTAATCATAAAAAAGTAGTTGGTATGGCTGGAGTACTTGATTCTGCAAGGTTTAATTGTTTTTTAGCAGAAGAATTTAATGTTTCCGTAGACAACGTTAATAGTTTTGTTCTTGGAGGGCACGGTGATTCTATGGTGCCTTTAGTGCGTTATTCTACAATAAGTGGTATTCCTGTACCAGATTTAGTTAAAATGGGTTGGAGTACTCAGAAAAAAATTGATGCTATCGTAGATCGTACTCGTAAAGGGGGTGGAGAAATTGTCGGTTTATTAAAAACTGGCTCTGCTTTTTATGCTCCTGCAACTTCAGCGGTTGATATGGCTGAAAGCTATCTTTATGATAAAAGAAAAATATTACCATGTGCTGCATATTTAAATGGTGAATATGGTGTTAAAGGTATATATGTTGGAGTACCGGTTATTGTAGGTGCTGCTGGTGTTGAAAAAATCGTTGAAATCGAACTAAATAACGAGGAAAAAGCAGCATTTAAAGAATCAGTAGCTGGAGTACAAGGGTTAGTTGATAGCATAAATAAGATATAAACTAAACAACCAAAATTTACTATATGTTAAGATTTGCTATATGCACTTACTACTCGGAATGGAAAGCAGCTAAGAAATTCCGTAATAGGTATTTTTTTATCCCACAAAATATTAAAGATCCATATCTGTGGACATTTGATCATGAAGATCATAAGCATTTTATTTTGTATAAAGAAGAAGAAATAATAGGCTATGCCCATATCCAGTTATGGCCTGAAAATAGAGCTGCTATTCGTATTATTGTTATTGATAAGGCAAAACACAGACAAGGTTATGGTGGTCAATTTATACAATTAATTGAAAAATGGTTAAAATCTTTAGGGTTTAAAGCTATCCATGCAGAAAGTTCACCTAAAGCGTTAAAATTTTATGAGAAACTTGGGTTTACTGGTATGTCATTTAATGACCCAGATGGTCATAAACCTAGCCCAGATGATATAGCAATGGGGAAAATGTTATAACGCGCACCAGCGGATAAGAAATATACTTAAGGTTAATGAAAAATCAAACATTAAGTTTGAGAAAATTAAGCCATTATCTTGGCATTGTTTGCCCAGGGCAATTTAAAAGTCACAACCAAGAATTGCAATTTTTTTCCACAACAAGGATTTTGTATGGTTAAACATTTCC
>JABSSF010000008.1:0-12670 GCA_013214485.1 Rickettsiaceae bacterium
TTACAAGAATTGGTTTTTTATAAGTTTCTATTCAAGAGTAATTTGTAATCTTTGATTGTGACTTTTAAATTGCCCTGGCATTAGACCCTAAAAACACCACTGGATTATTAATTGTTATATTATCAGCATAAATATTGCCTAAAACATTAATTACATCACTTTTATCATTTGAAGCAAAATTTACTAAATTTAATCTTTTATTTTGTTCATCTTCGCCAATATCTTTAGTAAAAGTTGCTCCTTTTTCAACAATTAAGATACCTGTAGAATCTCCAGATACTGCCCCTGCATTATCTGTAATTATTTTAGCATCTATAGTAACGTTATCTTCAATTGTTAAAGTTGCTCTTTGATCAGGGGGCCAGCTTGTGATTTCAAAAATACTGTATTAGCATGAATCATTTTATTTGCTTTAACCTTGAGTCCTGCAACAAATTCTAAAAGTTTTAGCTTATTTGTACTAGTACCTATATCTGAGGAGAATTCTTTATTAGGGTCTTTAGATGTTAAAATTAATTGACCAGCACCATTTACAGCAGTAGTTATCTTATTAACATGTAATTCAGTTAAAGCTGTTTTAAATTCATGGTCTCCAGCAAAATTTATACTATTTAAACGGTTTGCAGCCTCACCAAGTTTTCCAGTTAAATTAAATTTAGTATCAATTATTATATTACCAGCATTATCATTACCACTAATATTACGTATATCACCAGTAATATCAACTTGAGGATTAGTATTGCCTAATTTAATAGTTGCATTTTGACTAGTAAAATCTAAGGTATCTGTTTTAATTTTACTCCCCTCAAAATCTACTTGACCATCACGAATTTCTATTTGTTCAAAGTCACTATCGAGCTCATATTCTGCTTTAGATTTACCAAGATAAATTAACGTACCAGCACCTTTAGTACCAACTATTTTTTGAGCAGTAATATTCTTATCCTTACCAACTATTAGGGTAGAACCATCGCCAACTGTTATATCATTTGCAACGTTGAGATCAGTGTTTAATATTGCTATGGAAGTACTGGATACTCTAAACTCAGCTATTCTATCACCTGGTGTATTAGAAAATTCACCATCAAATGTTGTTGCAAAGTTAGAACTATTAACTTCGACCCTACCAGAATCTCCCCCACCACCACTGCTAAATTTTGTATTCACTGTTAATGGAGCATCTTTAGTAAAATTTATTATTGAAGTAACAGTTGGTAATATAGTATTTGTAACGTTATATTCATCACCTCTAAAATTTACTTCCTTACTACTGATTTTTACCTGCTTAACTGAAACTCCCTTACCAATATTTGTACTTATCTCACTTATTCCTAAAAAATCAATCTCACCAGTATCTACTGCTACTGGACTAATATCCTTTGCATTAATATTTTTACCATCATTAACTTCAACCTTACCCCCATTTTCTAAATCTAATTTATCACCTAGATGTATTTCTGTATCTAGAATAATTTTTGAATTGTTTTTAACAACTAACTTATTAACTTTTTGCCCAGCAATATTATTAAATGTAGCACCTATAGTAGTAGTATTACCAGTATCAAAAACTAGAGTACCAGCATCATTTCCTGCAGTACTACTTAGCGTAGTATTAGTAAAATTAAAGGCTTGGTTTTTGTTCATTATCAATGATCCAGCCGCATCAGTAAATTTAGTATTTTGGACATTATAAATATCAGTATTAATAGATACTGACCCTGTTCCTATTTCAACATTCGCAATAGCTCTATCAGTATCACCAAATTTTGATTCTACAGTAGCTGCTTTATTAAACTTTACTAAACCGACAATAATTCCGACAGTTCTTGCACGAATATTACGAGCTTTAATATCCACGCCATCTTCCACTATTAATGTACCACCTGCATTATCATCTAAATTTATATCTCGGCTTAACTCAAAATCAGTAAATGTAGTAAGTGTAGCTCCTTGATGAATTTGTACTTCTCTACCCTTTAACTTGCCATTACTAGCATTTACTATTGCATCGGCATTATTATCTATTCGTAATTGCCTTAAATTAGTACCACTAAAATCACCTGTAAATTCAATACCAGTAACATTAGACTCAAGGCGTACTCTACCAACTTCATTGCCGTTACTTACTATTGCACTATTAAATTTTGTATTATTTGCTCCTGTTTGAAAACGTAATTGAGCATTTTGACCATTAAAATCTATTGCTGCTAACTTAGAATAATTAGTTTTGTTAAGTCTAACATTTCTATTGGTTAAATATTTTATCTCAGTACTCCCACCAGTTCCTATAACATCACCGATAAAACAATTTTTAGATACTTCTATATTCCCAACTATTCCTTGCCCAGTAGTATCAAATTTAGCAATTCTTCGGTTATTGACATTCATTACAATTTTATGATTACCACCGAAGATAATATTATCATCATTTTGAACTGCTCCAGGATTTAAAAGGTCATCTAACCAATCAGCTGCATCATTAATTTCTGATGTTGCATTTTGACTTGTTCTATTTGTTGCATAGGTTATATTATTAACAGTTAAAACTGACGTTAAAGCTAGAATTGAGCTACTAACTAACAGAGATTTGAGTTTTAATAGTTGCTTTTTCCTTTGCATAAGAAAGTTTAGAAAAGTTAATTATATTATTTATTATAAACTATTTTTTTATATATCTTTAACATTTCTAGCTAAAAAAAAGCAGAATAGTAATAATAGTTGTTTTAACACCCATTATTACTAATATATAAATTAGTAATAACAGGCGTAAATTAGAGATTAGGCTTTCTTTTCTTCTGTAGCTTTAATGATGCGCTCTATTGATTCTTTGATTTCATCCGCTCTTTTAACATTAAATAGAGTGATGTTCTTATCAAAATCAATATCTTTAGGGACGATATGTACATTGCCAAGGCCAAAGATTTTTTGTAAGGTACCTGATTTTATATTAACTTCTTTAATGTTTTTATATAAAATCTCAAGATTCGATTGCGGGGAAAATGTATTTTCACGGCATAATTTATCTTTCTCAAAAATATATTTTGTTTTTTTATAAACAAATTTTTTATATGGTAAAACAATAAAAGCTATTACCCCTGTTAAAATTGCTGAATAGATATATAAATCTAATTCATATTCTCCGTCAGAAGCATCAAAAAGAAAGATACCAAATAATATCAAAAATGGAGCCAATGATTTTATTAAAAATATTTTAAATTCAAAAAATGGTTGTAACTCAATATTTTGTTCACTTGAACTACCAGGGTTATTAGAACTACCTGAACTGCTTTGATTTTGTTCGCTATTTTGATCTTCTACCATAATGTTATCCTATTTATGTTTATTTACTATAATTATACATCAACAAATATTTATAAAAAGTTAATTTGTAAATTATTTTGTATTTTTTATGGTGAGTGTGCGCTTTCGATAAACACATCCAATTGTTGACCAATAAAAAGCTGTTTAGAATTATTATCAATTTGATAAATAATTTCAATAATTCTAGTATCAATTAATTCTATCCCTTGTCCTTTGATACGTTGTTTACTATCAGCATATGGCTCTATTTGTACAAAGCTAAGAGGTATTTCAATATCTTTATTACTTCTTAAATATGCGATGGTTTTTGCCTTTTGATCAAAGCGCCAAATATCATTCTCATCAATTTGCACTCTAACATATAACGGATTTTCATTACCAATTAAAACAGGGCTATCGGCTTCTTGCTCATTACCACTAATAAATTCACCAGGACTAATACGTGTTTTTAATATAGTAGCATCTATTGGCGATCTTACTTCAGTTCTATCTAATTTAATTTGCACTAAATCTAATGCAGCTTTTGCCCTAGAAATTTTATTTTCTTTAATGGTAATGTCAGCTTTAGCTTTTTCTAACGCAAAGTAACGGTCTTTTAATTTTTCTTCACTAATACTTTTACCTGATTTCAATCCTTTTGCTCTATCATATTTATCCCGACGATCAGCGACCTGGACTTTAGCGAGCTTTAATTCCGACTTAGCAATTTCTAAATCTGCTTTTGCTCTAGACATTTCTGCTAAAATCATTTGTTGATCTAAAACAAATAATATATCTCTTTGATTAACATGTTGTCCTTCAACAATATTTACTTTAGCAACAATTCCAGGAGCAAATGAACCAATATTAATATTACCACTACTAGCTTCAACAAAACCAATCCCTGAAATAGTATGCTCAAATGATGAAGATGGTGGTTCTGTTAAATGATTTGTTGGGGCGTTTCTATCTTGTCCTTTGGCAAAAGTAAAAACTAAGCTTATAATAATTCCTATTATAGATAAAAATATTAAAAAATTCTTCCGTAAAAAAGCCATTAAATTACTCCTTAACTTTGTCGTATACGTTACTTACATTATTTAATTGTTCTTCTTTTGTGATAACACCATCATCAATATGAATAATACGATCAGCATAGTTTAATATTCTACTATCATGAGTAACTACGACAAAAGTTGTATTATATTTTTTATTAATACTACGCATAAATTCTATAGTTTTTTTACCATTATTAATATCAAGGGAGCTTGTTGGTTCATCACAAATTACTATTTTGGGACGATGTATTAAAGCTCTAGTAATTGCTACTCGTTGTTTTTCGCCACCAGATAATAATTCTGGCAATTTGGACATTTTATTACCTAAACCCACAAATTCTAATATTTCTGTTGTCTCTTTAGCTGCATCACTTCTTGCCATCCCTTGAATAATTAAAGGTATTGAAGCATTTTCAATAACGTTTAATGATGGTATTAAATGCAAGGATTGAAAAATAAAACCTATATTTTTAGCCCTAAATTTAATTATTTCTTTCTCTGACATGTTATTATAATCATTACCATCAACTAAGCAATTACCAGAATATTTTCCTAAAATACCAGCTATTATTGAAAGTAATGTAGTTTTACCACAACCAGACGGACCAACTATCATTAAAAATTCACCATGATCTACGGTAAAATTTATATCTTTCAATACATGTACTAATGAATCACCTAAACCAAAAGATTTACTTAAACCCCTACAAGAAATGATATTGCTCATGTATCCCCCCGAAATACTTTCATAGGATCAACGGTAACTACTTTCCTGATACCAAAAAGTGCAGATAAAGTTATAATAATAAGTACCCCAGTAGCGGCAAATAATAATAAAAATGGTGGCAGCCTGAAAGCTAATATTGCATCTTGTAGGTTGAGGCCAAATAATGTTGTAATACCTACGCCAATACCATAACCAATAAACCCTACAGTAACTGCTTGTAATAATACTAATTTAACTAACATACCATTAGTAACGCCCATTGCCTTAAGTACAGCATAATATTTAATATTTTCTAAAATAAACATATAAAATGTTTGCCCAGCAATCACTGCACCTACTATAAATCCAAGTAATACCGAAATACCAAAGTTAATAGGAATTCCAGTATTGTTCATCCAGTAATTAAGATTTACTGTTTTAAATTCATTTTTAGTATAGGACATTAACCCTGTTACACGACTAATACGCCTTGCTAATTCTACTGGGTCTTGCCCTTCTTTTGCTTTAACTAAAATATACCCAAGCTGCTTTCTACTTTGAAAACTGTAATTTAAGGCATTACTATAAGTAGTATAGACTTGAGGTTGCAAGACAAAGTTTCTAGTTGTTTTAACAAGCCCCACTATCACTGCTCTTTGATCATTAATTTCTAAAACATCGCCAATTTCTAAACGACGCGGCGAGCCATCAGAATTTTTCATCATTAATCGACTATTTATTGCATTAATATCAACAAAAATAGCGTTTGCTTTACGAAAATCACTGAGATTACCAGAAAGAATACGATATAGTGCCCCAATTAAGGTAGCATTATCAAGACCAGTAAGATCAATACTTTTCTGTGAACCGTTTGGCATTTTAGCGCGCAATAACCCTTTATACATTGGAACTGCCCATTTCACGCCGTCAATACCACGAACTTTGATTAATTCAACATCCCGCATTGGTTTATTTTCCTCAACAAACTGTATTCCAGGATCCATCACCCAAATATCTGGCAGGGATATGTCACTTACAAAACTATAAGTTCTAGTAAGCAATCCAACAAATATAGCAGGTTGTTGGGTCATTATTATTGCAGAAAAGGTAATACCTAAAACCATGGCAAAATACTTTGCTCGGTTTCCAAATAACATTTGTAGTGCAATATAATACATATTTTATAGTGATGTCTCTTAGAGTTATAAGATCATTATATAATGCTTAATATTAAATATCAGCAAAAACTATAATAAACGTTATTATGTTGATTAGAAATGTAATTTTAAAGCGTTTTTTAAATTATTACCGGAAATTGCCACCTTTCCGTTTATTACTTCTTACTGAGCTTTTAGCTCCAGCGTTAAAAATAGGCTCGTTTTTTTTGCCTCTATTGATATCTATATTAGAGTTAAAAACATCAACTAACATTTGCATTTTCTGCTCTTTAGAAAGTTCTTTTTGTTGCGAAAGCTCTTTTTGTTGTTTAGGAAGAACTTCCTTCTTGATAATGGTCTTTTTACTATTATCTTCAACAGACTTATCACTGCGCTCTTGATGTTTTTTGACAATTTTTTTCGCAATTTGTCTTAGACGAGTTTCCTCTTTAGAAGTAAGTCGTGACCAAAGATTTGGTTTTGATTGACTTATTGCGTTTGCTATTTCTTTAGCCACATTCTTTTCTTTTATATATTCAGGATCTAAATTTTTTAAACCAGGTATTAAATAGGCTTTGATTTTTTTCTCACTACCTTTAGGAAAGTCATACTTCATTTCCTCCAAATGCTTTTTAACATCATCATAACAATCTTTAAGTTTATTATTAGCAGCTTTCTCTATCCTCTTACCAGCCTCTACTCCCGTTGATTTATCTCCTAAAACTATTTTATCAAATACCGCAGGATTGAGCTTACGAGCTTTAACTAAGTCATCTGAATTTATATGAAAAGGATTTAATTTGTTAGCAGGCAAATCTTCCGAACTTAAAAAAGTAGCCATCTTATGCCTTATTTCTTTATCTTTTTCTCCTGCTAATTCTTTTTTTCTTAACAAGGAATCAATATATTTTGCAGCAGCTTTATCACTTTGTTTTCCATGTTTCTTTAGTAAATCACTACCAACATTACGTAAACCTTTAACACCAATATTTAAACTATCAGTAAGATAAGAATAAACAGTTCGCTTTGCTTTTACAGATTTAGCTAATTTTTCTACTATCTTATTTTCCTCAATATATTTTGGATCTAATTGTTTTAAATAAGGGCGTAAATTATCTTTAATTTTTGTAGCATTCTGCTCTGTAACATTAACCTTCAAACGTATGTTACTTATAACTTCATCGAGATATTCTTCATAACCATTATCTATATTGTTAACTTTATCATAACTCTTTTGCGGCTCTCCTTTAGCTATTGCATCATCGAATTTAGTTGGATTTATTTGCCTTACTTTTAACAAAAATTCCTGTAGGGGCTTCCAGGTATCAGGAGTTTTTACATCTGGTAGATTATAAGGATTTAAACGACTTTTAGGCTTGTTTTCTGCAATAAATTCAAATAATATTTTTTTTAAGCTTCCTTCATCAAGTGTATTACCATCTATAAGAGCTGATTTTTTTAAATTATTAAAAATCGTTTGCTCGGCATAAGCTATGCTTTTAGGGGCGTATTCTTTAACCAATTTATCGGCATATCGTTTGGAATTTCTTTCACTGATGGTAAATTTAAGAACTCCATGGATAGTTTTTCTTTGGTGTTTCTTTTGTAAATCTTTGGTAATATTGTTAATAAGAACTGATTTATTATCCCTTACATAATCAGGATCTAATTTCTTTAATGCATTTCCTAATTGTTTTTCTAACTCTTGAATTTGCTTTTGATCAGCTCTTACCCCTTTTGATAATAGTTCTGTAATTATATCTTCAGCGACTAATTCAATTTTTAATTCAACTAATTTAGGGTTTAATTCGACTAATTTAGTGTTTAATTGTTTTTTAAATCTTTTAATTTGTTCTTTATTAGTTGTTGCCTCTTTTAATATTTTTTCATTATTTTTTTCATAATCAGGATCAAATTTCTTTAATGCCTTTCCTAATTGTGTAATTTGTTCTTTATCAGAATCTGATGTCGTTAATACATTTTGTAATTCTTTAATTTGTGCTTTAGAGTCTTTTATTTCTTTTGATATTTTTGAAACTTCTACCCCTTTTGATATTCCTGAATTAACTGCTACTGCTGATTTCTGCTTATCCTTGCAGAACTTCTCAGGATTTACTAAAAGCTGCAGTAAGCCATATGTTTTTTGGTATTGCTTTTGTGCTAAGTAACTTTGAGGTTGCCAAGTAAGCAAATCAGCATGAAATGTCTCAAACTCTTTCAGTAAGATTTTTTGTTGCTCATCATCAAAAGCTTTTGACTCCTTATGTTGTTTTTTAAAAGCTTTGAGTAATGGTATTAAATCTTTTGCTGTAACATCAGCTTGTATTTTGCCAAGAGCTGGGGCTGGGCTATAATCGCTTTTATCCAATAACTCTAATATACTATCTACTGTGTCATTTAATGCTTTCGCTGTAGCTACTTTATTGCCAGACTCATTTCCATCCTTAGACATAATTTTTCTATCAAAAATTTAACTAAACCCTAGTTTATTATACTATTTTTAATATTTTACTTCAATAAGATTATTTACTTATAAAAGCAATTATAGATATTAGTAAATTTTATATATTTAAAAACTAAAGCTATTTAGCTATTTCCCAACCACCGCCTGCTTTACGACATATTTTAGATTTAACTTTTTTAGTTTTATTATTGATAGAAACTTCTTGAATCATCATCCGACAATATTTACCTTTATAATTAGAATTTTTGACAGGGGTGACTAAACCAGAATGACTGTTATCTGGGTTACGCCATTTTATACTATGGTTAGAAAGCCCAGATTCAAGAGCTCTAATAAGACTACTTTTTGCTAGTCTTTTATCAGTATCATCCATTGATTTACCTACTCTACTATTAGTAAGTCCAGCAATCAGCTCCCCTTCTTTTACTTCAGTAATTGAAATATTTTCTTTATTTTGTTTCTTAAAAAGTGATATAATTGATTTTTTAGCTGGTTGCTCTGGCTTTGTTTTACTATCTTGTTTATTCATTAATTTACTACAAGATGTTAAACTTAATACAGTAAAAAATATAATAAAAATCCTAGAAAATACTTGCATAAAAATATCCCTTATATATTACTAATCATATATGTTATTTTAATTAATCTATTATCAAAATTCAATGAATAGTTTAAAAAACAACAACCTAATAAAGTCTGCCTCTTATGCTTCTGTTATAGTTGCAATTATTATTTTGACAGCAAAAATTTATGGGTGGCTTGCTACAGAATCACAATCTATGCTAGCATCGTTAATTGATTCGATGCTTGATATTTCATCTTCAGTTATTAATTTAATTGCAATTAGAGTGTCATTATTGCCACCAGATGATAATCACCGTTTTGGTCATGAGAAGTTTCAAGACTTAGCTATTTTCTCTCAAGCAGCTTTCTTTTTTGCCTCTTGTTTATTTACTATGTTTTCCTCAACTAAAGTTTTGTTTTTAGGCAGTACTCTTAGTAACTCTGAGTTTGGAATAGACATAATGTATTTATGTACAGTCCTTACCTTTGCTTTAGTGAGCTATCAAAGCTATGTCGTAAAAAAAACTAATTCAAAAATCATCGCTGCAGATAAATTACATTATTTCGCTGATTTGTTAACCAATATTGCGGTAATTATTTCTCTATATGTTAGTGGTAAATATTGGTATATTGATCCTGTTCTCGGCATATTTATTTCTTTATATATTATGAGTGCTTCCTATAAGTTATTCATGCAATCGATAAAAAATCTTGCCGATGAAGAATTCCCACAAAGTGACAAAAATAAAATCTTACAAGTTATTAGTAAATATAAACAAATTCAAGGATTGCATGATTTAAAAACTAGATATGCAGGCAATAAACCTTTTATTCAATTCCACGTTGAATTAGATCCAGAAATGACCTTACTAGATGCTCATGAAATTACTGATGACATTATGGAAGAATTGATAAAAATTTTTCCTGGAGCAGAAATTATCGTCCATCAAGACCCCGCTGGAATAGATGAAGTAGTGCAATATCGTGAGCAACTCTAAATTCGATAATTATTTTATGCAAGAAGCATTAAAGCAAGCAGAATTAGCTTTTGCTGCAGGCGAAGTTCCTGTTGGTTGCGTTATAGTTTTGCGTGATAATAATGAAATTATTGCCAAAAGTTATAACATGATGCAGCAAAATAAAAACTCTAATGCCCATGCTGAAATTATTGCTTTAACAGATGCTAGCTCTAAGTTACAAAGTAAAAACTTATCTGCTTGTGATATATATGTTACCTTGGAACCATGTACGATGTGCACCAGCGCTATTGCTAATTCTAGGGTAGCTAGATTATATTATGCAGCAGATGATACAAAGCATGGCGCTGTTAGTAATGGAGTAAGATTTTTTACCACTAAATCTTGTTTTCACCGCCCAGAAATTTATTCTGGCATCGCTAGCAAAGAATCTTCCTTATTATTGCAAAATTTTTTTGGTAAGTTACGAAAAAATAAGTTACAATAATATTAATAAATTATTTATTACATTTATTATTGTTTAAGGAGAAAAGAGGTTATTGCTAGATGGGATTTCTTATTGGATTAATAGTTGTATTTGCTTCAATAGTAATAGGCTACACTATGCACCATGGTGACTTAAGATTATTGTGGCAACCTAATGAATTAGTAATAATCATTGGTGCAGGTATTGGTTCTGCTATTGTTGGTAATCATTATACTTCTTTGATTAAGACCGTAAAAGCATTCAAATATTTATTTAAAGGCAAGCCATATAATAAAAAAGACTATCTTGAGTTATTATTATTTAGTTTCAACACTTTTAAACTTATGAAAACTAAAGGAATGCTAGAAGTAGAGTCTCATATTGAAAATCCTGCTGAAAGCGAATTATTTCAGCAAGCCCCTGCATTTAAAAAAGAACCATTTGCTTTAAGTTTCATGGCAGATAATTTACGTCTAATTACTATGGGATTAGATAATCCACATGAATTTGAAGACATTGTTGAAAAAGAAGTAGATTTATATAAAGAAGGGTCAGATGTTCCAGGCGATATAATTGTCACCTTAGGTGATGCTTTACCAGCTCTTGGTATTGTTGCTGCAGTACTTGGAGTGATTATTACCATGAAAAGTATTATGGAACCGCCTGACGTACTTGGATCACTCATTGCAGCGGCATTAGTTGGAACTTTTATCGGAGTGTTATTTGCTTATGGAGTATTTGGTCCTATAGGACATTTTCTCCATAAATATGCTTATTATAAAGTAAAATATATTAATTGTGCCAAGTCAGGATTTATTTCTTTTCTTAATGGTAATCCACCAATAGTAGTTGTAGAATTTATGCGTAAAAACATTCCAGCTGATATGAGACCCTCCTTTGAAGAACTAGATACATATATTAATGAAAACTCTATGAAATAGAAACCATCAACCAAACATAGATATAATATGGCAGACAAAAAAGCACCGATTATCAAAAAAGTTAAAAAGGTTGAGGGTGGTGGTCATCATGGTGGTGCATGGAAAGTAGCCTATGCTGATTTTGTGACAGCAATGATGGCTTTTTTCTTACTAATGTGGTTAATTAGCGTTTCATCAGAATCGACATTACAAGGTGTAGCAGAATATTTTACTCCAACTGAATCAATTAGTGATAAAGCAGGTCTTGGTTTTGATGGAGGTATGGATGCCAATGTTGAAGATGGAGCTGGAGCACCACATATTGCTGCAAGTTCATTAATTTACGGATCTCCCTCTAAAGGTCATAGAGTAGACGCAGCAAGATTACCTACTAATATGAGCGACATAGAAAAAGAACATTTCATTAGTATTATGAATTCCTTAAGACAAAATCAGGAAGTTAGCAATTATTCCGATAATGTTCATATAGACATCACTGATGACGGTTTAAGGATTCAGGTAATGGACAGTGATAATCGCCCTGTATTTGAACCCAATACCTCGCGTCTGAAACCATATATGCAAAAAATATTAAAAATAATTGGTAAAATGATACAAAACCAACCAAATTATATTTCCATAACTGGTCATACAGCATCAGTAAAAGAACAATTCGCTAATACTATGGATTTTTGGCAATTATCATCAGACCGAGCCAATGAAGTGCGTAAATTTTTAACCGTAGAACAGAATTTAATCAATAAAAATCAAGTAGTAAAAATTATTGGTAAGGCCGATAAAGAACCTTTTGACTCTAGAGATCCTTATAGTAACAAAAATATTCGTGTTGGTATAACCTTACTTAACGCTAACTCGATTAATGCTCATCTAAAATCCTCACCAGATAAGTGATTTTTATTGATTAAATTCTGTTCTACGGTTAAAAATTTACAAGTTTCTCCTGGAGCCAAATTTTCTTTAGTGAGTTCAGCAAGAAGGGACTGTACACCTAGTAGTTGTGTTTTTAATTTCAAAGGAGGAAGCAGCAACCAGACTTT
>JABSSF010000008.1:12680-30348 GCA_013214485.1 Rickettsiaceae bacterium
ATAACGCCTTTAACTGATTAATTTCTATATCTGGTGTTACCACTTTTGCTGCTTTCAGTGGTAGAACACAATGAATACCATCCTCTTTTAATTCTTTAAGTACTAATGGAGAATTACGTTGATACCATTCATCTGAAAAAATATTTACTATAACTATGAAGATGATAATAGATATAACAATCACATGAGAGTGTTGAATTTTTCCCATACATACTGAACTTTCTTGTTGTTTTTTAATTCCCTTAGCATAATTCCTGATTCGTATTTTTACATAATATATCTATGACATTACAATAATTAAAGAGGTAAATAAAAATATAAAGCCAATTATTATATGTGGTTGTTTTAAAATCAAACTTACATGTTTAATTTTTTTTCTTATTTCTTTTATCATTTGATCACCCTTAATAAATTATATTTTGGTAGTCGGAGAACTATAAATTGTAAAATCAATAACATAATAATCTTAATGGTTTTTAACATATATAATTATTTCCCCGATCAATTAGAAAAAAACTTATTCTATAAGAAACACTTATCCTTAAGACATTAGTTACATTTTCCATAGATCATAAACTTTAGGATTAATTAATTAGAATTTAGAGGGCTTTTTATTCATTTTATCATATAGCCAATTCAGGCGAATTGGAATTATACTTAAATGAATAACCTCCCAACTCAAAATGAATCAATTATAGTTAATGTTATCTTTATATGTTATATTGCATTTTTATCTATCCCCTTTTATGTTAAAATATGTTAAAATATTTTTTGTAGTGATCGGGGAGTCTTCACACTTACAACCACATAAGACAATAACCTTTAGGTACTAAACCTTGAACATACGTTATTGTTTCCCCGATCATGGAAAAGAATATTATTACATCACTAGCAGTAACAACTAAAGCTATATTGATAATAATATTCTTTTATGATTGTAAATGTGAAGATTCATCGAGTTAAAGTACTCATTCGGATTTTATATCAAATATAGAAAAAGTCAACGATTTATTTATTATTTGTATAAGTAGTTTATAGAAAATGAGAAATTTTTAGATTTGTCCAAATATGGTGTCAGGAACATGAAATAAAAAACCACTATCTATAGCCTTTTCTATAAGTTGTGACTTACTATTACAACCAAGTTTATGTTTAGTTATTTGAAGATGTATTTCCACAGTACGAAATGATATACCAAGTACATAAGCAATCTCTTTTGCAGTCTTTCCTCTGATAAGCAAGGAAAGACATTCTTGTTGGCGCCTAGATAGTGATAAAGGAGAAAATTCTGGTGTTAGCACATATTGTTTAGGTTTAAAACCAGCAACAACTTTTTTATCTAAATCATTCAATTCAACATAGTTTTTTACTGTTAAATTTGTAATATCAGTAAGAATACAGATAAGTCCAATTATTTCGCCTTTTTTATCATAAATAGGTTTTTTATTCACTAAAACTACCATTAAACTACTAACAGCATAAAAAGCTTCTATTGTAATTCCAGTTATATTATATTTTATAACTTTTCTATCAATATTTCTAAATGATTCTGCAAGTTCTGAGGCTTTGCAAGGTATATCATAATCCGTTTTGCCTATTACTTCGTTAACAGTTTTCCAACCAAAATCACTAGAAAAATCCTTACTTATAACTTGATAGTTAGAATTCACATCCTTAACCACGACATGCCCTGGAAAATTTTTTAAATATTCAAATCTTGTAATTAAAACTTCATTTTCTGGTTTTGTATTCATCCTCTCCCCCTATTTGGGTATATACGTAGTTTATACTTATTTACCTGCACAAACAAAAACATGTATAATACCTTAAGTGATCGAGGAATCCCCGACATATGATTATAAAAACTCAAAATATTTTTGAGATAGTTAGTATAACACACGTATTTCCTCGATCACAATTTACTATATACCTATAGTAATGAAATTAACAGTAAAATTTTCACAATAATTAAATCAATAGTTACTAAGAAACTAAAGTTGAAAATCCTTATTACGTAATTATCTCTGATAAGTAGTTATAAGGAGGATATTGTGCAGTTAAATAAAAAAATAAAATTATCTAAAAAATTGCTAATAATGGAGCTGGTATTTTTTGTTTTAATACCTATAAAAGCATTAGCTTCGTCATCATGGATGAGAGTTGAAAAAAAAGAATTCGCACATCAGTGGTATTCATATAATATATTTGCAAATAAACTCAAATATGATAACGTGCCAATTCTAAGAGAGTGGCATTTTCAGAACGTTACAGAGAAAGCAGACCATCTTTACTATAAGGCAGATTTTAAAAATAATAAAGATGCCCAAATTCAAATTCCAGATGAAAAAATAATGTTAGATGGCTCGCTAATACAAGTTCGAGGTAAAGATATTACACTATTAAAATCAATTGCATTTATGAATACTCATGCTAAAGCCACTTTAACTAAAGACCTTGGTATTGATAAAATCAGAGTATATTTTGCAACCCAAACTCTTACTATTAATAGAAATGTTAATTTTCAAGGTAGGATAACAGGGAAAGGAACAGTTCAAATTATTGGTAAAAATATAGTTCCCCCACTTGGGAATAAAAAAACAGAACTAAGTAAAATATTAGTAAAAAATAAGGGTAATATAAAAGATGCAGCAATATTAAAGGATGTTCATGCAAAATTACTAAATATAGATGGAATGGCAATAATAGATAGTGATTATATCTCTAGTGATATTTTATTAGCTAAGAGTGCTACTATTAAATTTAATAAAGCCCTTACAACCAATCCACGTATTAATGGTCAAGATATTGGTGGCCAAGAAGCGTATGGAATGGGTCATGTAGAATTTTCAGGCGGTGGCATGGTAGGTCACATAGGCACTAATCAGCCAGTTGCTTCAGTTAAATTCGATAGTGGTCGTTATGAAATTGCAGGCAATATAAGATCAAAAGGGGATATTATTTTTAATAAAAAAGGTCAATATATCCCAAGTATTACAGAAGCAGAAATAGAAGGGAATTTTAATTTAATTCCAAATCTCTGGGTAGAGGTTGCTGATAACAAATTAATCACATTACAAAAAAAGAGGCGTTTGGACATTATAGCATCTTGGAACAGCACCTATAGTACAGAGGATGATCTGATGATTAATCAGACAGATGAGAGAAACGAACCTAAAAAGAACCTACCTGAAAAATCAAAAAATATACAGCAATCCAAAGAAAAATATCAAAAGCTTTCAGACATATGGAGTGGATTTCAATTAATGCAAGATAGGGATAACGTGAATTCTAAATCTAAAGAAGCAGAAAAGATTGCTAAAGCTACGATAAAAGAGTTAATAGAAAAAGCCATGAATGAAGCCATCCGAAAAACAAAAAAAGATGATAATGTAGTAATAGAAGCAGATAATCCTAAACAAAAAGAATATAACTATAATAAAGAGGCTGATATCTTAGATGATCAAAGTGATAAATTATCTAATGAACTGGTAGAACATAACAAGAACGTAGATAATGAGCAAGAATCCCCTGCAGTTCAAGTCAAAAACTTGCTAAAACAAGTAGCAAATGCAAAAAAAGAAATAGCTGCTATTGAAGAAATAAAAAAGGATTTAAAAACTGCTTGTAAGGAACTATCATCTGAGTTATCAAAATCCGATACAGCAAACGATGATTTAACCAATATCGAGCAAGCAGTTGAAGAAGTTAGCTCAGAAAAGCAAGAAAAAAAGAATAAAGAAATTAAAAAAAATGTCGCAACTATAAAGAAAAAAATAGTATCAACGGTAAAAGATAAATCAAATGATAGAATTAAGCAAAGTAAGATAATCAAAGATTTATTAGAAGATGATGATAATCTCAAGGAGGTTGTTAAAATAGTTACTAAAGATAGTAAAGCTAGTGAAAAATCTCCCCAAGATATTATTGATTTATCTAGAAATGATACAGACGTAAATGCTATGGATAGTGATAATAGGGAATTAATAAAAATGCTTGCTGATTCTTTTGATGAAACTGCTGCAATAGAAATTGATAAAAATAATAATGATAATATAGCGAGAATAACTGCAGAAAATATAAATTATATGTCTAATACTGTAATAGCTAGTGTTAGTAGAAGATTTAATGAAATGACATTTATATCAGGAGCAACTGCTGGTGGTGAGGTTACAGGATTTGATAATGTTTGGATCAGAGGCTTAATTGGCACAGGAAAAGAAAAACAAGGGGAAGATAGATATGGTTATAAGAGCAATATGCGTGGCGTGATAGTAGGTGTTGATTATCTGATAAATGAGGGCTTTTTAGCTGGGGTTTCCTATAGTAATTTATATTCTCAGGTGAAATCTAAAAGAGATAAAGTGCTGCAGAATATCGGCATTAATAGTAATATTTTGTCTCTATATGCTCAGTATGATCTCACCAATAAGATATATATGCAAGGGATGCTTTCTGCTGGCAAAAACAAAATTAAAACTGATCGTACTTTAACTATTTTAGCAAAAGATTACCGAGGTAAGGCTAAGTTTCGTAACACTAGTTATAATCTATCGCTAAGTGCTGGATATAAGGTGAAATTTGGTAATAAGGGATTAATGTTTGTACCAAATATTGGGTTTGATTATGGTATTCACAGTGATACAGAATTTAAAGAAAAAGGCTTAGGTATTGATAATAGAACTAATAAACCAAATTCTTACAGAAGTTTTACAGGCAATTTTGGTATTAAATTATTAGGGAATAAGGTTTTCGTTAAAAATATTATACTTACTCCAGAAGTTCGCACTTCGGTGACCCAAAATTTACATACTAAAAAAAGAAAAATACAAACCAAGATAGGAATAAATGATAATTATTTTGAAACAAAAATTAAAAATAAAGAAAAAATAGGATTTAATGTTGGAGCTTCGGTGGTAGCTAAAATTAAGAATAAAGTAGATATTAGCTTAAATTATGATTTTTATGCAAAACGTAAATACCAATCCTATCTAGGTACTTGTCAGGTTAAAGTTTATTTTTAGTACAAGTTCTTCAAGCCCAAGCCCATATTTAGACTGCTCCATATTTCATTTATACAAAATTGTTCGTTGGATAATTTTATGTTATTATGTCCATTTTTAAACTATTAATATAGTGAAGATGTTAAAAACTACCCAAATAATAACCTTTATCGGAATTTTTTTATTTTTTATATCCGATGTTACTGCAGGCTGTCAGGAGCATAATAAGAAACTTGATCCACTTACCTTTAAAAATCTAGAAAAAACTTTAAAAGAACTTGACGAAGCTTTAAAGATTGAACCAAATAATCATAAAATTCACTTAAATAAAGGTGTTACTTTTAATAAATTAGGAAATATTGCAGAATCTATAAAAGAATTTGATATAGCTATAAAATTAAATCCTAATTATGCTAATGCTTACTATAATAAAGGAGTTGCTTTATATTGTCGCTATCCTCTTAAAGCCTTAAAAGAACTTAACATGGCTATAAAACTAGATCCAGATAATGCTAACTCATATTATTACAAAGGTCGTTCTTTATCTTTTTTAAAAAAATACAAAGAAGCTTTAGAACAATTTGACATAGCTTTAAAACTAAATCCAAAAGATGCTCAAGCTTATTTTTATAAAGGCCTTATTCTGTATAGATTATACAAATATCATGAGGCTTTAGAACAATATAATTTAGCCATACAACATAACCCAAATAATGGGGATTTTTAGGCTGTCAAAGGAATTGTTTTATCTGAATTAAATAAACTTGAAGAAGCTATAGAACAATTTGATAAAGCTATAAAACTAAACCCTAATGATTTCAAGACTTACTCTAGTAAGGGAATTACTTTACTTGCATTAGGAAAACCTGAACAAGCCCTAGAACAATTTGATATGGCTTTAAAAATAAACCCCAATGATTCCGTTTCTCTCACAATGAAAAAACTTATTTTATCTAAATAATATATCGCAATAGTTATATCCTTGGTGAATCATATAAAAAAGAAAGCTAACATTAAAGTACAAAACAAATCCCCCATTTAGATGACTTCATAAAACTGGAGAATGGTGGGCCCGGTAGGACTTGAACCTACGACCGTCCCGTTATGAGCGGGATGCTCTAACCAACTGAGCTACAGGCCCTCTTTATTTAGATCTTTTATCTCTACAATATTTAGAAATAATATTGCTACTTTATATACAGATTAACCATTCTTGTCTAGTAAAAATTTATAATGGGGATGTTACAAGAGCAAAATCCTTCTACTCTTAACATAATCTTATCTGAACTTCTACATTAGACCTCTTTTGAAACTTTGAAAAATGTCTATTAACTCCCTTAATTTAAAATGCTATTACAGATGTTGCTTCTCGTGATCAAGCAACCATTGTTTCCGCATTTTTCCACCACCATATCCGCCAAGATCACCATTACTGTTGATAATTCGGTGACAGGGAATCACAATTGCTAATTGATTCGCCCCGTTAGCATTAGCAACAGCTCTAAATGCCTTATCATTACCAATCGCTTTGGCTTGCTCTAAATAGCTTCTCGTCTGCCCATATGGTATTTTGATCAACGCATTCCATGCTTTCTTTTGAAAGTCACTACCCATCATATATATAGGGGTTTTAAATTCCCTTAATTTCCCAGAAAAATACAAATCTAACTCTTGTTTGATCATAGTAATAGGTATCGTTGTCCCTGGTATAATAGCAGCTTTTTTCTTCAATCTTAACCTTTCAATTTCTTTTTCCAAACCACGTCTATCAACAAATTCTAATAAATATAATTTTTTATTATCAGAAATTGCAACCATAGAACCAAGCTTTGTGTCAAATAAAGATTTTTTTAACATTTCACTATTCTAATATTCAAAATCAAAATCTTTTTTATTCTTAATATAATCTCGAATGCGACTCATTAAATCTTGATAATATTGAATATTATGCCAAGTCATTAACATTGATCCAATTATCTCACCTACTTTAACTGTATGATGTAAGTATGCTTTGCTATAGCTCGTACACGCAGGACATGGACAATCCTCTTCTATTGGTGCATTATCATCAGCAAATTTACTATTACGGATGTTAATTACCCCATATTTGGTAAATGCCTGACCGTTACGCCCTGATCTCGTTGGTATCACACAATCAAACATATCTATACCCCTTGCTACTGCTCCTATAATATCTGACGGCTTACCTACCCCCATTAAATAACGTGGCTTATCTTGTGGTAAATAATCTGGAGCATAATCTAAAACTTTAAACATCTCTTCCTGCCCCTCACCAACAGCAAGACCACCAATAGCATATCCTTCAAAATCTAGTGCTACAATATCTTCTGCCGATTGTTTACGTAACTCTGGATAAACTCCCCCTTGTATAATACCAAATTGAGCATAACCATCTCTAATTAGATAACTTTCTCTTGAGCGCTTTGCCCATCTAGAGGTAAGTTCCATTGACAATCTAGTAGTATTATAATCTGCTGGATAAGCAGTACATTCATCAAAAGCCATTGTTATTGTACTATCCAATAAATGCTGAATCTCAGTTGCATATTCAGGAGTTAGAAAATGTGTACTACCATCAATATGTGACTTGAATTTTACTCCATCTTCAGAAATTTTACGTAAATCTGCTAAAGACATAATCTGAAATCCTCCAGAATCAGTCAGTACAGGCCCTTGCCAATTCATAAACTTCCTTAAGCCCCCTAATCTTGCTATTCTTTGCACTCCTGGTTTTAACATCAAATGATAAGTATTACCAAGCACTACATCACTACCCGTTGACTTTACTGAATCTGCCAGCATCGCTTTTACACTGCCTCTAGTACCAACTGGCATAAAAGCTGGAGTTTTAATTTCACCATGCGTAGTATATATTGTACCATATCTAGCCTTATTGTGAGTGCTTTCTATTGCAAGCCTAAACTTTTTCATTTCTTTTTAACCTTTTAATTTGTTGCTTTCACAGTAAATTGTGACTAAAATAACAGAATTAATTCTTATTTCAACCAGAATCAATAATTTAAGTTAATCATACAACTTATATGATCAATCAAACTACTTTAGCAAAATACTTATTTAAATTATTTGCCAGTTACTTTTTACTAACTTCTATAGTAATAATTGGTTTGCTTTTTCTATCAAATGCTTTTGATGTAATTCAAAAATTTAAATCTACCGATATATCACCACAAATTTTTTGGCAATTAATTTCCTTAAAAATACCTCATTTATATAATGAGATTAGTGTGCTCATTGGTTTTTTAAGTACAATTTTATTTTTACGTAAACTAATTACGCAAAATGAATTAATAATTATTACTAGTAGCGGCATTCCTATATGGAAAATATTTATTATTCCTATTAGTGCAACTTTTGCTTTTGGTACTATCATTCTAGTATTAATAAACCCCCTAGGTACATATGGCATGAAACAATATAAATATTTAGAATCAACAATTACTAATAAACCTCAAGATAACTTCATTGTCCTTAACTCAGGAATTTTCTTTTTTGAAAATTATCTTAATTCTAACAGGGTAATTCAGGCAAAATCTATTCATTCAGCAAAAAAAGAATTGCATGATGTTACAATTTTAGTTGTTGATAATTCTAACCAATTTAATAAACGTATAGATGCTGATAAAGCAATATTAGATCATAATAATTTTACTTTAATTAACTCTAAGATTATTACTCATGACAATATAGAAAAAAAAGAAATCATGAACATGCCAACTAAATTATCCATTGATAATTTAGTACAAAGATTTATTCCAGCAGAAATGATTCTAATTTGGCGATTGAAAAAAACTATTAATAGTTTTGTCAAATCTGGTATCGCTACTATTACCTATCAGCTATATTACTATAAACAACTTTTTAAACCGATTATCATGTCTGCTATGGCTTTCTTGTCTTGTTGGTTCATTAGTTTAAACATTCGTGACAATTCTGGTACTAAAACATTAGCATTTTCTGTACTCCTTGGCATAATTGTCTATTTCTTATTCGAGATAATATTAAGGATTCTTGCCTTTGGTGGAGTTCATCCAATAATTGCAACTTTATTACCAGTATTATTTATAATACTCATAAGTAACTTTGTTATTTTACATTTTCAAGAAGCTTGATATACTTCCTTATAATTAAATAATTTTGGAGACTTATATTAATGAAATTTTTTAAGTTTTTTGATAGATTTTCATCTGATCTTGCCATCGATCTTGGCACTGCTAATACCTTAGTCTACGTGAAAGGTAAAGGAATAGTATTAAATGAACCTTCAGTTGTAGCATTAATAAAAGAAAACGGTAATATTAAACCTTATGCCTTTGGTCATGAAGCTAAAATGATGCTTGGTCGTACGCCACCAGATATTGATGCTAAACGCCCTCTGCAAGATGGTGTCATTGCAGACTTTAAAGCAGCAGCAGAAATGATTAAATATTTTATTCGTACTGTAAAAGAGCGCCGTGCCTTAACTGGGCCTAGGGTTTTAATATGTGTTCCTTCTGGTTCTACTCCAGTAGAAAGAAGAGCAATTCAAGAAGCCGCAGAAGGAGCTGGAGCTCGTGATGTTTTTTTAATTGAAGAACCAATGGCAGCAGCAATTGGAGCTGGGCTTCCAGTAACTGAACCAACTGGTTCAATGATTGTTGATATTGGTGGTGGCACTACTGAAGTTGCAGTTATTTCACTAGGTGGCATAGTTTATGCGAGATCTGTAAGGGTTGGTGGTGATAAAATGGATGAAGCCATTATTTCCTACATAAGAAGACACTATAATTTGCTAATAGGTCAACCTACTGCAGAAAAAATAAAAAAGCAAATTGGTACTGCTTATGTCTCTGGTAATAACACTTTGCGAGAAATGGAAATAAAAGGTCGAGATCTAATTAACGGAATACCAAAAGAAATGACTTTAAATGAAAAACAAATAGCAGAAAGCCTAGTTGAACCAATAAGCCAGATAGTTGAAGGAGTCAAAACAACACTTGAATGTACTCCAGCAGAATTATCATCTGACATAGTTGATAAAGGTATAGTAATGACTGGAGGCGGAGCACTATTACATAATTTAGATTATGTACTTAGAGAAGAAACTAAATTACCAGTTTTCGTTGCTGATCAAACTTTAGCTTGTGTTGCTATTGGAACAGGTAGGGTTTTAGAAAATTTTTCAAAATTAAAACATGTTTTATTCAAACAAGAATAGCGTATGGCAATACTTGCAAATAGAGTTAAAGCTCGAAATAATATATTAGAATTTTTAAAACTAGCAAATAGTGCATTACAAAAAATATGCGCTGGAATATTAATCGTAATCTCTTTAGGCCTATTATATTTTTCTACCCCAAACATTCTTACTAATTTGCTATTAGAAATTACTGGAAGAGCCATATCTGCAGGAGCATTAATATATCAAACATCCCTTAAGCAAATAAATTCTGCTTACGAATGGACAGTAAATTTCAAAAATTTAGAAGAAGAAAACATTAAATTAAGATTAGAAATTGCTGAGCTAAAAAAAAACCAACTATATACAGATTTAATATCCGCTGAAAATAAGCATTTGCGCAAAATATTAAAAGTTGTAGAAGACACCAACCATAATTTTATCACTGCAAAATTATTAAGTGTTACAAACAGTCCCTTTGCTAGCAGCGCTGTAATTCAAGCAGGTAATAAAAATAATATTAAAGTAAATGCTGTTGTCACAAGTGAAAATAATTTACTTGGTAGGATTACTAGTGTAAGTGATAACTATGCTACCATAATGTTAATTAACGACCAGAATTCCAGAATTCCAATTATTACTGGTAAATCTAAGGAAAGAGGTATTTTAGCGAAACAAGGTAATGATATGAAAATAATTTACCTTAATGAGAATCATGTAGCACATGAAGGTGAAGAAATTTTTACCTCTGGTGATGGCAAAATATATCCTCAAAATATTAAAGTAGCTACTATTACAAAAATTAACGATGAAGGAGTTTTTGTAAAATTTGCTATAGATTTTAAAGATATTGAATTTGTTAACGTAAATTTATATAGCCAAAACGAATGAAAAACCTAAGTTTACTAGCTTTAGGTATAAGTGATTTATAAAAATATTTTTATTATGGCAACAACAAAAGAAAATGTAGAAGATAATTATATAAAAAAACTGGATATTCCAATAAGTGCTAAGCCAGATATAGTTGATAATCAATATAAAATTCTTCTCAATAAGCCAGTACATGATTTAGGCAATGAATTTTGTAAATATTTTGTTGCAACAAACACCCAGAAAAATACTGAACACTTAGCTTTAATTTATGAAAATTCTTGCATTCCACCAATTGGAATACTTAATACTCTAAGTGGCAAAAACATTGTTGGCATGGTTAATATTTTAGCTTATGCTATTGTAACATTATCTTCTAATAACAATAAATGTCTAGCTGTTATTATTGAACATTATAACCATAAACAAACTTTAACAAATTATATTAAAGACAATAAAAGATTAAATATAAAACAAGTAGAGCAACTAATTAAAACACTAACTCTTGTTTTATCAAGATTAAATAATGATAAAATTGCGAGTATCGGTATTAATCCAGATAATATTATTATTCTAGGTGATGGTACTTTTATCTTACGAGAGTTTATTCATTCTTATCCAAATTTTTATCAGAAAGAACAATTCATTGCTCCAGAAATTGTTGAATGTCATCCTGCTGCAAGAAACTCAACTATTAAAGGAGATATTTATGCAATGGCAGTTACAGCCTTTTATACTTATACTGGAAGAGAACCTTGGGAAGAATATCCAGATAATATTCGATATAATGAAGCTAGATTTGAAAAAACTAGTTATAAACTTTTAACAGGGGATTTAAAAATCCCTGAACGAATGAAATTATTCTTACGCTCAACTTTACATGATAATGTTGGGCTAAGATGGAAAATTTCAACAATAATTAGTTGGATAGAAGGTAAATTAGAGCAAAGCATTACTCATAATCTAAATGCTAACAACCAACTTCATATTGCATTTAATGAAAAAAATTATTCTAATATGCAATCTTTAGCATATGCTTTATTTAATAATTGGAATAAGGTGTTACCTTTTTTAAAGGATGGCAAATTAGCTAAATGGATAGCGCACCAGCAAATAAATAATGATGTGGTAAAAAACGTCCAAGAACTATGCGAAGGGGTTACCAAAAGTACTTTAGCTTTAAAAAACTCCCCTGAATCAAATCGAATTATTTCCAAATTATTGTCATTAATTGGGCATTTTGGTACAATAAGATACGATGGTATTGCCATTTCTGCTACTAACGTTCCACAGCTATTACATTATTTATTAACTAACAACAAAAAGGTTATTTTTGAAAAAGTAATTCGTATTATTCAATATGAAGACTTAAATAATTATACTCATCCAGATGCTGCAGGTTACGTTGGTGAAGCAAATATAAATATATATAAAAATTTAATAACCAATCTTAACTCAAGCTCACCTTTTAATGGGTTTGAAAGATTAGTTTATTCTTTAAATCCATATGCTAAATGTTACAGCAGAATTGTAGAAAAAGATTATATTACTGACATTCAAGCTTTATTAGTTAGTTTAGATAAAATAGCAGAAGAAGACCCTAAGAAATTTCATATTGATCGTAATATGATTGCATTCATTGCCGCTAAACTTGGTATAAAAAATGATATAAATCCAATAGTATTAAAAAATTTCCCTAAATTTGCTGAGCATCCAACCGTTATTGCTCTTAGTATAATATGTACTTTACAGAAAAAATTTAATATGAAAATTCCAAATATTGTAGTAGCATTAGCATTGGAATTAAAGGAATTATGTGCAGAATACATACATAATGTAAAATTTAAAGCTGAAATAATCTCTAACTTAGAAAAAATCTCCTCAGATAATACAGTATTTGATATAGTAGATGTATTATCAAACCAACAAAAATTTATTAACGATTATAATGGTTATTATGAAGCATGCAAAATGGCACAAGTCTATTTAGAAAAAATTCAAAAATTAAGAAGTTCACAAAAGACGGATAATAGAGCCTTAATTTTTGGACAAAATGTTACAGTACTTACTTCATATGTCTTATGTTTCATTGTTGCTATGATTCTGATAATTTAGGTAAAATATAATGAGTGAAGGTAAGGTAGAAGACAATTTTAAATTTGCTTCATCATTAATAAAAATCATTACTTTGGTTATGGCCTTGATTTTAATTGTGGCTTCACGTTATGCTTTTATCTTTTTTTCCGCTGCAATGTTACCAGCTATCATTGCCATTTTCCTAGATAGACATCACCATAAATGTTTATCTGCTACAATATGTAGTTTTAACTTAATTGGTGCCTTACCCTATTTAGTAACCATTTGGGAAAGTCGTTCTATAGATTACAGCTCACAACAGATAATTTCTAACTTCAGTACTTGGTTAGTAATATATGGAGCAGCCGCAATAGGACAATTATTATATATCTCTATGCCATTATTAATAGTAAAGATTTATCAAACTAAAAAACAAGTTAATATTAATAAGCTAGAGAAAAAATACAAAGAAATTTGTGAGAAATGGGGAATAGATTATGAAATGTGAATGTAATTCACAATCTTATCAACGAATTATGTAACCTTTACAATTGTAAAATTCGCGTACTCATCAAAGACTCTGCAATCAATTTTGCATCTAATTTAAAATGTTGATAAACATCCTTACCAGGAGCAGAAACACCAAATTCCTCTACACCAAAAAATAATCCATTATCACCAATTATCTTATGCCAGCCAAAACTAGTTCCAGCTTCAATTGCTATTTTTAAATTAGTAGCAGCACCACATAATTCGGCTATATATTCTTTTCCTTGCTTTTCTAATAACTCAAATGAAGGAACTGATATCACCCTTATTTGATAATTCTCTTTTAATAATATTTCTTTTACTTCTAATGCTAACTGAACTTCTGAACCAGAGGCAAAAATTACTAAATCTAATTGCTTAGTCTCATCTATTACATCTGATACAATATAACCTCCTTTAGCTACTAAATTATTATTACCATCATATTGCTTTCTTACTTGCAAGACAGCTTGACGCGTTAAAGCTAACATAGCTGGATTTTGATTATTTGCAGCAATATTTTGATATGTTTCTAATGTTTCAATAAAGTCAGTAGGACGATATAAAGTTAAATTAGGCATAGCTCTTAAACTAGCTAAATGCTCAACAGGTTGATGTGTTGGCCCATCTTCTCCAACACCAATTGAATCATGGGTCATAATATATATTACTGGCAAATTCATCATAGCACTTAAACGAATTGCTGGACGCATATAATCAGAAAAAACTAAAAA
Source organism: Rickettsiaceae bacterium (assembly GCA_013214485.1). Taxonomy (GTDB): domain Bacteria; phylum Pseudomonadota; class Alphaproteobacteria; order Rickettsiales; family Rickettsiaceae; genus JABSSF01. Next base: position 27,086 of record JABSSF010000008.1, read on the forward strand.
AGTGCCGCCAATTGGAATAAACCCAGACAATGCTAAGCCATTCATAATTGCCGCCATTGCATGTTCTCGAACGCCATAATAAATAAAATTTCCAGAAAAATCCTGAGCCCTAACTTGCTTACAATTATCACTCATTAAATTATTTGATCCAGCTAAATCAGCAGAACCACAAATGACTTTATCATTACTTTCCATTAAGGCTGCAATAATTTTACCCGAAGATTTTCTTGTTGCCTCTTGTTTATTTTGATCATCTTTAGCAAGTTTCTGTAATGATTTAGGTAGTTGTAACTTTGCTGGCGCTAGATAATTTTGCTCTTCTTGCGTAAGTTTATTAAAATTTTCTTGCCATTTTTGATATTTATCTTTATTACGCTCCCATAAATTCTCCCAGATAGTTTTAATTTCTTTTGGAATATCAAAAGGCTCTTTGCTAAAATTTATATTATCTCGTAAATATTTTATTTCATCATCCCCTAGAGGCGCACCATGTGACTTAGCACTTCCAGCTTTTTCTCCAGCTCCTTTGCCAATAACTGTTTTGCAAGCTATAAAACTTGGCTTATTAGAGCTTTTAGCTTTACTAATTGCTTGCTGTATCTCCTGAGAATCATGGCCACCTACTGAATATACCTCAAAACCAAAAGCTTTAAATTTAGCTAAATGATCCTCTGAGACGCTAAGAGAAGTACTTCCATCAATAGAAATGTTATTATCATCAAAAATCACTATCAAATTGTCCAACTGTAAATGACCAGCTATTGATGCTGCTTCATAAGAAATCCCTTCCATGAGACAACCATCACCAACAATACTATATATGTTATAATTGCAAATTTCTTTTCCAAGTTTTGCTTGATATTTTTTTGCGGCAATCGCCATACCAACACTTGTAGCCAGCCCTTGACCTAGAGGGCCTGTAGTAGTCTCTATTGCTTGATAAATACCATATTCTGGATGACCTGCTGCTTTAGATGAAATTTGACGAAAATTTTTAATATCTTCTAAAGTAAAATCTTTATAACCTGCTAAATAGTAAAAAGCATATAATAACATCGACCCATGACCTGCAGATAATACTAAACGATCTCTATTAAACCACTTAGGGTCATTTGGGTTATATGTTAAAAACTCAGCAGCTAAACAAGTCATCACATCAGCCATACCAAGTGGCATGCCAGGATGCCCCGATTTAGCAACTTCTATTGCATCTGCTGCCAAAATTCTAATGGCATTACTTAAATCTTTTTGGGAATACATTTGGTTTTTTTTATATTTTGATTATAATAGCATCAATATTTTTATTGATTTTGATGGATATTAAAGCAAAATGAACATAATAACAACCCCAGTTACAACATTTATTGGTTTTATCAAAACATTATTATCTATTCTTTGGCTTTCTGTTTCTTCTAGTAATTTTTATCAAAAAGTTTATAAAAATTACCAAGGTTACGGTTTAAAATATATATTAACAATCTCTATAATAGTAGCATTATTTTATAGTGCTATAGTACTTAGCTATTCTAAACGACTAGTTACAGAAATTGATAACATTACTGAGTCACCCAATAATATTAATTACATTATCAATCAAATACCTGATATGGCCTATGATGGTCAAACTATAGCTATTACTAATCGAGAATCAAACTTGCCAGCTAAAAATTCACTAATCATTAAAGATATAAATGATAATAAGATTATTGCGATTGATCCAAGTAATGAATTATTACCTAAAGATAAAATGTCTATACCTGTTGTAATTAGTAATGATATAACTATTATTACTCCAATGTATTTTTTAGTATATGATATCATAAACGCAAAATTTTTTGGTTATGGTAATTCATCAGTTAATTTTGATGTAATCAAAAAAAACTTTCCCCATAGTCGATTAATAGGTAATAGTCCTGAAAATATCAATAGTGAATCAATAAAAAATGCTCTTATAAATCTACTACAACCAGATATTATAAGCACTATATTTTATGTGTTTCTACCCCTATTAGGTGGTGTAATTGTTGATGCTATATTATTTTCTCCTATTATCATAGTCATTATTCTACTTTATTTTATTACAAATATTTATTATCCTAAAGTAACTATGGCATCTTGTATTCGTTTAGTATTTTTTGCTAGCGGTATTATCATATTAATTAAACCAATAACGTTATTTATCCCTTTCATTAGTATTACTATATTACAATTATGGACTAGCTTTTTAATGGTTAGTGGTATGCTTAGAGAAATCAAAAAAACACCAAAACCACCTAAAAATATTTTTCATTAGTTATATGGGACTGTTAACAAAGGTAGAAAAGAGAATATTTTAAGAAGTTTTTAGCCGAAAATAGATAATTATTTTGAAGTATTAGTCCATCTATTGCAAAAAATAATTGTGTATTTGCAGGAAAAAAGAGCAAAAATATACCTTTTTGTGCCTTTGTTAACAGTCCCATAGTCAAACCTGGGTCGCATGCGGAAGGCCAAAGCCCGCTCAGGATAACTAATGCCTGATATTACAAGAGATTCAAGAACTTCCATGAAACTGCTTGAGAGAAATTACAACATCATTGATAATTTGTGGGGATACATTAGCTCACGATGATGGTATGGACGCCAATGATGATAATATAGATTAAACTATTTATCAACGGCATCAAAAGCATGGTGCTTATGTGCCAGAATTTTTTTATTAATTTAATATGGAGTCCATACCATGGAATATACTACTATAGTAGGAATAGATTTAGCAAGAATAAAATTTCATTTTGCTGTTACAGACAAAAGTGGCAAGGTAGTTAAAAAATTTGCAATGTCCCGAGATGATTTTTTTGATAAGGTAGAAAACTTATATCAGGCAGGCCAAACATTTGCGTTCGAAGCATGTGCTGGTTGCCATTACATAGGACAGCAATTACTGAAAAAAGGCTATAAAGTAATTGTTTTAAAAGCAAAAGATGTAAAAGCATATGCTAAATCCAGGCAAAAAAATGACATCAATGATGCAATAGCTATATGTAAAGCAGCGCTAGACCTAGATTTAAAAAGAATCAATATCAAAACCAGAGAGCAACAAGAAGTATCATATTTGCATAAAAGCAGGCAAAATGTAATAAGGCAAAGAATCCAAAAAAGTAACGCAATAATGACTTCATTACAAGAATTTGGATATATCGTAAAATGTCACAAGTCAACTTTTGCTAAAAACTGTCAAGAACACGTACAATCCAGTTATCAAGAAGAGTACATCTCAGAGG
>JABSSF010000080.1 GCA_013214485.1 Rickettsiaceae bacterium
TTTCTTAAATGTGCCATTACATCAGATCATAGCACTATACTTTTAAATATTAAAGTTATTTTTGCTAGTTTCCTTACCAGATAAGTTTAACTCTGTATTTAATATTAATTTTGATCCTGCTTTGACAAGTATTTCAGATATTTGATCATTTGCAGTATTAGAAAAACTACCACCTATAGTAACTGTATTACTATTATCAATTACTAATTTACCAATGTTTCCATTACTATTACTTCTAAAATTACTATTAACGCTTACAGGAGCATTTTTAGAAAATGTTAAAATCGCATTGACGTTGGTTAAGTTAGTGTTAGTTGTTTTAAATATTGTACCACTGAAATCTACATTACCATTACTTACACCTACTGTGCCAATAGTTGTAGGATCTCCTATATTAAAATTTACATTAGCATTACCTTTAAAATCTAATGTGCCTGTTGAAGCTGTACTCAAAGCAAGTGTTGGCACATTTAAATTAATACCACTATTAACACTAACTGTACCACCGTCACTTAAATCTAATTTGCCAGATAAATTTAAATCAGTTGTAAAAGTTGCCTTTGATCCAGATTTGACTACTAAATCTTTAACTAATTCATTAGCATTATTGCTAAAAGTACCTTGGAAAGTAACAGTTTTACTTGGAGAATCAACAATGATAGTACCATTAGTTGCTCCTGTAGTACTTTTTACTGTAGTGTTAAAGGTAGTATCACCAGTGTTATTTAATAAAATAGTTCCGCCAGCAGCAGTAAAACTAGTATTAATTGGACTATAGTTGTTAGTATCTATTGTAACTTGTCCACTACCTATTTCAACGTCTTTAATTGTAATAAAGCCAGTAGTCAAAGAGCCAGAATTAAGAAACCTTAACTTACCATCATTAAGGTTTACTACTCTACTGTTGGCTGTAATATTTTTTCCATCATTTACTATTACCGTACCACCTGTATGTAAATTTAAATCAACATCAATAAATACATCTGTATTTATTGTCAGAATCGATCCTGAATGTGCTACTATTGCTCTGGTTACTAGCTTGGATGTACTCAAAATTACTTCACTATTACTTTCCAGAGTAAAGAAGCTAGGATGAAAATTATCAAAATTACCACTAAATTCAACTCCAGTAATTCCAGGTCTAGTCCCTAATTCTCCAACTCTAAAGCCACTAACAAAAGCAGCAGCTGTTTTAATGTTATTAGCATTTAAAAAGAATCTTGAATTAACTTCATATTCCACGGTTCCCATTTGCGAAATATCTGTTGTTTGAACATTGTATATAGGTCTGTTTCCTGTGCCTCTAAGTATTACAGTAGCTTTGCTTCCTGTACCAGTAATACTATTTATGCTAAATGAACCAGCTCCTTCTCGTGAGATAACAAGGTTACCTGTCTGACCGTTTGTGTTAAATCTGCTTACGCCATTACCAGGATTATTATATATTGTATGTGCTCCACCAAAAAATAAAGTATCCCCAGAAGCTACTGGTCCTACAGGATTCCAATCAGCGTTCACATTTGTACGTGATTCTAGATTAACACTTGTACGATTTATAGCAAGCGCATCATTACTGGAAAAGGCAATAGAGGATATTGCTGTGGTAATTAATAGCTTTTTAAATGTTTTCGAAACTTTGTTATTAATAGACATAATTTTAACCTATTTAAATATTAACTTATTAATAATTGTAACTAACGAATTCAAACATAACTATTAATATATCCTTGAGGTAAAAATTTTCTTAATAAATGTGTTAATAAAGCTATATTTTTTAATATAAATTTAACTAAATTTGTATGTTTGTTGCCTTGAATAATCACAGAGCCTGTACTTTAAAGGCTTATAGCTAGTTGAGTGAACGTAGTTTGCATTACAACCTAGAAAAAAAATACTAAAAATAAGTTAATAGATTAATCTTTGGCACGAAACTTGCTTAATAAAAAACAAGGTTTTGTATATTAATTTCGATTAGTAATACAAATCTAATTTTAGGTTCAGTTTTAAATGAAAACTGTTTTTTAAATTAAGAATTAAATAGGGGTTTTATTTAATTCAATAAAATAATAATGGAGATCAATTTATGCCTTTTACATTAGAAAACACGTTATTACCAAGAGTAAGTGGGTCTATTAATAACTCACTGAAAGAAATGAAAAATCATGGTCAAAGTCTTTCAACTGGTATCAATCAATCAGCAGGTCCTGTAGCAAGATTCTTAGGGGACGGATTAATGGGTACTGCACAAATCCTAAACTCAATACAAAAAACAACCAATTATGCGCAAAGTGCTTTGCAAATTGCATCTAGTTATTTAAGCTCAATCCAAAAAGCAATAACAGATGCTCAAGCTACACTTGCTAGTGCTGAAGGTGTCTCTGCAGAAAATTTATCTATTCTTAATGACACTCTTGTAGGTCAAATTGATCAAGTAGAGCGTTTAATTCTACAATGTAAATTTGATAATAGAGCGTTACTTAATGGAGAGTTAAGTAATAATGACTTCCGCAGTTCATTACCTAATTATGGTCACGAGGTAGTTTATGCTGGTGGTGTGCAAGCTCATTATGCTGATGACGGGAATGGAGATAATAGTGGTGCTAAATCTGCTTATACAGTAACATTTAATAACGGTAATGCAGCCCCTGGTGTTGGTGCTTCAGATGGTGACAAACTAACAATAAAAGGAGCAGCGTTTACCTTCCGGAGTGCTAATAACTACACTGGAGTAGATGGTGAAGTGTTAATCGGTACAACTGTTGCTGAAACAGCGCAAAACTTTGCTAAAGTATTTAATCAGTCTGGTATGTTACACCCACAACTTCATAGTTTTACGGTAGATATTAACCATGCTGCTACAAATGTAGTAACAATAACTTCCAGAAATGATCACGTACCTTTGAATGGTACCACATTATATGAACAAGGAAATCCAAATATTGCTGCAATTGCCATTGGTAGTGCTGATGGTAACGCAGGTGCCTTAGAAATTGATGCTCCTACAGCAGAAAAATTTATTGGCAAAAACACTCCTGTATTTACAGTTGTTGCTAGTGCTGAAACTGCAAATGGTGGATCAGAGGCAAGTGATTTAATCAATGCTCATGGTTTGGCAGATGTGATTGATGCAAGAAACACTCTTGCAAATAAAATGGCAGCTGATGCAAATGGTGATGGAGCTGCGGTTCTACAATGTACGGTAGGTGATGAAATTTATCGTGCTCCTATCTTTGTTGCAAATGGTGGTGATACTAATAATTATTACATTAGATTTGAATCTACTACAACAGATTCAGCATTTATAGTGAAAACTGCTGCTGCTGCTGTGCCAGATCTTCAAGGTGGTGGTGGTAACGCTGCAGCTAATTCCCTATTAATTTGCAATAGTTTAAACACTTTGTTCTCAACTCATGTTGAAGTATTGCAAACAAGGCGAGTGGATATAAATACAAATCTTAGTGGGATCAAAGATGCGGATAGTTTTGTTAAAGGAATGACGGTTAACCTTACTAGTAATGACTTTACTGGCAAAAAATTTGAATCTTTTGAAGTTAAAGAAGATGTTGCAAACCCAGGTCAGTATATTGTTTATAGTACAATAAGTGGAGAAAAATATCAATCAGCCTCTCTAACACCTGCTCATTTAATTGGACAGAAACTAATAGAAGTACCTTCTTTAGCAAGTCCAAATCATAAACTCACAATCAATGTTGGAAATAAGGATTGGACTACACTAGCTGATAATGCTACTACAATTTCAACGCAAGTTAGTAAAGCTGTTAATATTGGTACAGGATTAAAGGTAAGTCTAGGTACTGGGGCAGATGCTAAGATGAATGTAAATATTAGTAACTTATCTCGAGACAAATTATTTGTTAATGAGAATGGTCAAACTATTAAAGATGCAGACCTAAATATTATGAGTGATGATGCTAAGACCAGAACAGAAGGAGCTCTAGAAAGAGCCTCCAATAAAATACGTAGGGAGATAGCAAATATCAGTAATATGAAGCAAAGTATTGAAGATTCTTCTAAAGCTCTACAACAGTCAATCACAGCAACTGAAGAAGCAGCAGCTGATATGATTAAAACTGATTATATTATAGCTTCACAAGAGCTTTCACAAGAAATCAAAAAGGCAAGTGCAGCAGGAGCAGTACTTGGCGCAACAAACCAAATGACCCAACTAGCAATAGAAATGGTAAGAAATGCGTAAATCCTTTTATTAATTAATACACTCCTTAACCCCTCTGAAATAAGTTCTTATCTTGGAGGGGTTTTTATTTACTAATAAATTTAGATGATACTTGCAAATAACTATCTTATGGTATAGAATGGGTCATATTATTTAATTATCGGAGTTATTTAAAAATGGCAAGATTAACCACTGAAGATATCGAAATATCTAATCGATTTGAATTAGTCGCTTTAAGCACTCAAAGAACTAAAGATATATTATCAGGTGCGCCAATAACTATTGAGCGTGGTAAGCATAAGGCTCCAGTAATATCTTTACGTGAGTTTGCGAATGGTTGTATTGATCTTGAGACACTTAGAGAACAATTTATTACTTCATTACAAAAAAATGCTAAAGTAGATAATATTGAAGGTGAAAATCTTTATGCTGAAACTCAAGAAGATATTCAGGATGACAACGATTCTAGCTATACTGAGGCCACTGATTTATTTGTTGGTAATTCACATTCCGATTTTGATGAAGATCAGCCATTTGATGATGATATAATAACCGAAGATAAACAAAAACTTTAACATAATGAAATCTTGTGGTTGATTATCAAGAAATTATCAATAAATACAAGTCCTATGATATTAACTTTAACGAAGAATTAGTTAGTAAAGCAATAGAGTTTGCTGTTAAATATCACGGTTCACAAATTAGAGAATCTGGAGAGCCATATTATAATCACCCCATTGCTGTAGGGGAGATAATTGCTCAAATGTGTCTAGATACTGATTCTATAGTGACAGCTCTACTCCATGATACTATAGAAGACACTAAATTAACTTATGATGATATTAAAGAACATTTTGGTTTAGAAGTAGCCAATCTGGTTGAAGGAGTGACTAAACTTACTAAAATTGAATTTATTCCTGAAAATGTTCGTCAAGCAGAGAATTTTCGTAAGCTATTACTTGCTATGAGTGATGATATTCGAGTATTGTTAGTGAAGCTTGCAGATCGGCTGCATAATATGCGAACTATTAGTTTTGTTAAATCTGAAGAAAAAAGAAAGCGTAAGGCATTAGAGACGATGGAAATATATGCTCCTCTTGCTGAGCGTATTGGCATTCAACAGATCAAAACAGAATTACAGGATATTTGTTTTAGGGTTTTATATCCAAAGGCTAGAGAATCTATATTAAACCGCTTCAAAAATATTGCTACGGATAAAGATCATTTAGTAGAACAAGTGGTTGGAGAAATTCAAAGTAAATTACAAGAAAATAACATTAAAGCGACAGTATATGGTAGAAGGAAAACGCCTTATTCCACTTGGATGAAAATGAAGCAAAAAAATGTTGGTATTGATCAATTATCGGACATAATTGCTTTTAGAATAATAGTTGAAAAAGTAGAGGAATGTTACCAAGCACTAGGGGTGATTCACCGAGTCTATAAAATGGTTCCAGGTAACTTCCAGGATTTTATCAGTATTCCTAAAAGTAATGGTTATCAATCACTTCATACTGTAGTAATTGGTCCGTTATTACAAAAAATTGAAATACAAATTAGAACTATACAGATGCATAATATTGCTGAACTTGGAGTTGCAGCACATTGGCGTTATAAACAAGGTGATCCTGATAGTTCACAATGTTCAGAATATGCTTGGATTAGAGAATTGCTATCAATTGTAGAATATCAGAATGATCCAGAGGAGTCTTTAAAAAACACAAAACTTGCAATGTATTATAATCAAGTATTTTGTTTTACTCCTAAAGGTAATTTAGTTGCTTTGCCGAAAGGAGCAACGGTAATTGATTTTGCTTATATGGTGCATACTGATATTGGTAATTGCTGTATGGGTGCTAAGGTAAATGGTTGTGAGGTAGGAATAGATACTAAATTAGTTAATGGTGACCAAGTAGAAATTCTTACTGATAAGGTTAAAACAGTTGCTCCTTTCTGGGAAAATATTATTGTAACTGGTAAAGCAAGATCTGAGATTCATAAAACATTACAAGTTGAACGGCGCAAACAATATATTAAGCTTGGCGATAATATTATTAGTAAAGCCTTAAAAAATATTGGCATTACGAACAAGGATGAAGCGTTAGTAAAAGTTTGTAATTTTCTTAAAAAAGACAAAGATAGTTTACTTTTAGCTATCGGTAATGGTAGCTTAACTAGAGAAGAAATCGTCAAACATGTTACTCCTAAAAAAGGACGTTTAAGTTCAACTTTATCATTATTAAATTTTAACCGGAGAAAAAAAACTATCTTGCAGCAAGAAAATGATGCAATACCAATTAAGGGGTTAATTTCTGGCATGGCGATGCATTTTGCTAAATGTTGTTATCCATTACCAGGAGATAATATTGTTGGAATTATTAATAAGGGTGATGGAGTAAATATTCACACTGCGGAATGTGATGTACTTAATAGTTTTAAAACAACTCCTGAAAAAATTATTAATGTTACTTGGGATAGCAATAAAGCCAATATACCTTTTATTTGCAAAATAAAAATTTCATTAATAAACAAACCTGGAAGCTTAGCTATTTTAACTTCTGAAATTGCTGGTGATGGAGCTAACGTAATTAACTTTAAACTTGATAGTCGTAACCAAGATCTTTTTGAAATGACCTTTTACATTGAAGTATTATCACTAGTACATGCAAAAAAAATTATTAATAATTTAAGAACTAAAGAAGTTATCCACCAAATTGAAAGAGTTCACAATAATTAAAGGAAAATCTATGATTATTGGGATTGGTACAGATATTGTTCAAATGGAGAGAATAAAGCAGCTATATGAAAAACATGATAAGTCTTTCATTAATCGTATTTTGCATCCAGAGGAAATTAAACAATTAGCAAAGAAAAAAACTACGAAGCAGATTATAGGGTTTATTAGCAAACGTTTTGCAGGTAAGGAAGCTATAGCTAAAGCTTTAGGTACTGGGATTGGTGATGATATAAGTTTTGTTGATATTTTAATTGAGAATAATTCCAAAGGGCGACCAATAGTAAAGCTTGATACTGAAGAGTTCAAGGAGTATAAAGAATATAAATTTAATATTTCATTATCCGATGATTATCCAATTGCCGTTGCATTTGCTGTTATTACTATAGATACCCAAGATAAATAATTAAATAAAAATATGATAAATTTCTTGCCCAAACCTATTGATAAAATAATTGATACTAATATATTAGAAGAGCTAAGAACATTCCCTAATCAATCTACAATAGAAGCGATATTGGCAAATAGTAATAAACATCAAATTTGGCAATTACCAAGTAATAAATCATATATGTTGATAGAAAATTGCCCTGGTAATGAACCATTTATTTTTCTTGCTGGAATATTAAATGCAGAAGATGTAGAGGCAGTAATTAAGCTTTGTCCGAATGGTGGATTTCCGATGGTTTATTGTCCTCCCATTTATCATCATTTATTTATTGCGAGGAATTGGGATTTTAATTTAAGAGTTCAGCTTACTTATAAAGGATTACCTTTACAGGAAAATCAAGAAGAATGTGATATTAGAGCTATTGATAATCAGGAACTGGCTAAACAATCTCTGTGGTGGCAAAAAATGTTAGATAGCTATAATTCTGCTGAAGATTTTTTTACCTCTGAAAAGGCTTATGTTTTAGTTCAGGATAATAAAGTAATTAGTGAGGGCTATATAGGTTATCATGGTGGTAAATATGGAGAGATTTCAGTAATCACTAACCCAGATTATCGAAATCAGGAAGCAGGGCAGAAAATAGCTACATATGTTGCAGCAAAATGCCAAGAAATGGGTATAAAACCTGTATGGAGTTGCCATGTGCATAATAAAGCATCATTAAAAACAGGTATAAAAGCTGGATTTCAGATAGAAAAATATTATGTACAATTAGTGCCAGAATTTGGTAATTTATATAGTTCTAAATTAGAAGAATGGTTAAAAAACAACCCACCAAAAACCAGAAATTGGTGAATTGACTATCAGTCTAATTTATACTACCCGTTCACGATAAAAACCATCATCGTGAGCCAACCTTTTGGTTGGCGTGACGATCCAGATTTGATTTTATTACATTTTTTTCTGGATTATCACGCCGATATAAAATCGGCTCATAATGACAGTTTGCTCTCTTTTTCAAGTTTTATTTTTTATGTGACTATTTGAGAACAGATGTTTATAAAAGTTTAAAATTTATTGATTTTTTCATTTTATAGTGTTGTAAAAATAAAAAAATTTATTATACTAACTAATAATTTTTAATATATAGTCATTTCGATTGACAAGTGTATAATTTAAAGGAGTGATCTGTACTAATCAAGACTTAACCTTACAGACACTACAAATTACCCGACAGAATTGTTAGTTGAATTTTGATTGTCAGATAAGTTTTCAAGATACAAGATTTCATTATTTTGCATCTAGCACTTTCAATTAATTCTTTTGTTTTAAGTGATTTATGGAATGCTGCATTATCCATTATTACTAACTGTCCTGGTT
>JABSSF010000081.1 GCA_013214485.1 Rickettsiaceae bacterium
GAGTCATTTAAAGGAGAGTGGAATTACATTATAAAACCTATTAAATATTAAAGTTATTTTTGCAAGCTTCCTAGTTTCTAATTTAGCAGAAATAAAATTAGTTAATATTTTTGGTATTGCAGAGGTTGGAGCTGGGACAATATTTTTTCCTCTACTTTATGTTTTAAACGATGTTATCACCGAAATATATGGTTTTTCAGCAAGTAGAAAAACCATCTGGCAAGCATTATTCTTCAATTTTGCTTTTACAATTCCTGTGTTAGCAATAGTACTAGTTGGGTTTAGAGGTTTACAAAACGAGAATATTATTGAAACTGTTTTTAGTTTATCTCCGAGAATTGTTATAGCATCGCTAACTAGTTATTTTTTAGGAGAACTTATTAATGCCTCTATTATTGCAGCAACAAAAATATATTTTAAAGGGAGAATATTTGCAATAAGAGCTTTATTTAGTACATTTATTGCTTCATTTTTAGAAAGTATTATGTTTGCTTATATTGCATTTTATGGCAGAATGCCACATGAAGAATTAGTTAAAATGATTTTTATGCTTACTTTCTTGAAAATATTATATGAGTTTTTAGTGATGCCATTTACTATAAAATTAGTAGCTTTCTTAAAAAAAGTAGAGCAAATCGACGTTTATGAAAAACCATCATTAGCAACAATTCTACCTAAATGGGACTAGCCTTTCTCATCTGAATTGTCTTCAAAAGCAGGTTTGCCAGGCATTTTAGAATTAATATAACGAATTAATTTGCCAGGTAATAGATTTAATAACTTTAACATAAAATAAGTTGTTAAAGGGAATGCAATAATTATTTTACCTTTATCTACGTTTTGAATGATCTTCGTAGCTGCTTTTTCCGCAGATATCATAAATGGCATTGGGAAATTATTCACCTCTGTCATTGGTGTTTTAATATAACCTGGAATTATTATAGAAACATCAATATTATATTGCTTTAAATAACCTGCTAAGCCCTGACCAAAAGCAATAACAGCACTTTTGCTAGCTGAATAAGAAGGAGAACTTGATAAACCTAATAACCCAGCCATTGAACTAATCAAAATTATTTTACCAGACCGTCTCTCGATCATTTTCGGTATTGCTGGCATGATAGTATTTAAGACACCATTTAAGTTGGTTGCAAAAATTTTTTCTACTTGCACATTAGTCTCCATGCCATCTAATGTACCTGCTGAGACTCCAGCTACTGCATAAATGTAATCTATGCCATAATGTTTGGCGATATCATTAATAATTTTGCTTAATTCTTCCTTATCCTCGACATTTACTATGAAAGGAAAAACAAAAGCGCCGTTGTTTTTACAGATTTCTACAACTTGATCTAATCTTTTATTATTTCTAGCAAGTAAAAATAATCTGATATTATTATTACTTTGGGAATATTTGATAGCTAGTGCTTTGCCAAGACCGCTTGAAGCACCTGTAATAATAATTGATTTTTTTGTTATAGTCATTATTATCTACAGTAAGTTTTTTTATTAACTTAAAATTATGTCAAGTTTGAAGCAAAGTAAAGCTATAGTAATTATTTTATCAGGTCCATCTGGCAGTGGCAAAACAAGTGTGGCAAAGATTTTACTACAAAAATTGCCAAAATTAGGTTTTTCTATATCAGCTACTTCACGCCCGAAGCGTTCTAGTGATCGTGAAGCAGTAGATTATTTCTTTAAAACTGCAGCAGAATTTGAAGATATGATTAAAAATGATGAATTATTGGAATATGATAAAATTTATAATAATTGGTATGGTACTCCAAAAGAGTATGTTTTGAATAAACTAAATGCTGGTGTTGATGTATTGTTTGATGTCAATTATGTTGGAGCAAAACAAATTAAAGAGAAATTAGGAGACCTAGCTATTAGTATTTTTATTTCTCCACCAAGTTTAGAAATATTAAAAGAACGTTTGGTAAAAAGAGGGGAAGATGATACAGATGGAATTAACCTGAGGGTAAAGCTTGCAGCTGAAGAAATGTCGGATATTAAGCATTATGATTTTACTATAGTAAATTCTAATTTAGAAAAAACGGCTAGCGAAGTGCTTAACATTATTAAGCAAGAAAAGAAAAGCAGGGAGTAATTTACCAGTGACTAAAAAGAAAATGACTGTAACTAGTGCTTTTTTAGGTACTATAGTTGAGTATTATGATTATAGCCTATATGCTTTCTCTGCTAATGTTATAGCAGCAAAATTTTTTCCACAATATGAAAAAATAACTGCCCTTACTTATGTTTTTGCGGTGTATGCTGTATCCTATTTTGCCAAGCCCCTTGGGGCATTATTTTTTAGTAAAATTGGTGATAGTTATGGTCGTAGGGTAGCCTTGAGAATTACTATGCTTGGTATTGCTCTGCCAACTTTAATTATTGGGCTTTTGCCTGAATATAATTCAATTGGAGTTATAAGTACATATATATTATTGTTTTGTCGTTTCATGCAAGGTTTTTTTGTTGCTGGTGAATATGATGGAGCAGCAATTTATGTTATAGAACATCTTGGTAAAAAATATCATTATACTGCATCTGCTGTTACTAGAGCAACTGGTGCTACTGGTTTATTGCTTAGTATTGCTGTAACTAATTTTTTTAATTCATCTATATTTCCTGATTTTGCTTGGCGAATACCATTTTTATTATCTATGCCTCTTGCTATGTTAACATTTTACTATCGTAAATATCTTGAGGAAACTCCAGATTTTAAAGAAACTAAAAAGAAAAATATAGTATTAAAAAAGGGAATGTTGAATTTTATAACTAAGCAATGGTTTAATTTATTATTGGTAATATTTTTAGCTGGTGGTTTTGGTGTAACTTATCAAATATCAGTTATTTTTATGAAACAATATTTACCTAAAGTAATAGTTGATACTAGTACTATAATGACTGCGTTTTCTACATTTGTAGTTTTTTGTTTTGGGTTTTCAATGGTAATTGCAGGATTGCTTGCTGATCGAATCGGTATTAAGTTAGTGATTAAAAGCTGTTTAGTTACAACTATTATTGCAATAGTAATGTTAACTACAGGAATTATTTATCAATTAGTAAATTTAGCTTTAAGTGCATGGATATTACTTGCTGTATCTGTGGCTCCGTTTAATGCTTTGGGTCATGGGGTAATAGTACGGCTTTTTCCAGTAAATGAAAGATATAGGGGATCAAATATAGGTCATACTGTGGGCTCTATGTTAATGTCTGGTACAGCTAATGTTGTTTGTTTAAGTGGTATGACATTTTTTGATTTTTATCTCTTTCCAATGATTTATATAGGGGTTTTTGCTATACTTGCTTCTGTTATGGTAATGTATATGATTAAACAACATATAATGGATTAGGTTTTTCATTCGCTTCGGGTATATGGGACTGTTAACAAAGGCACAAACGATCGAAGCCTATTTTACTAGGTAAGGAGTGAGTAACAACGTCCCTCTTCACAGTTAATGACTAGAAACCTTATTTCTTTGGCATAATTATGGCTAATTGTACTTTAGGAAAAATTGTAAACATCGAATAGGTTATTATGCAATATTTAAATAGCGAACTAGTAACTAACATAATAGGGTTGCTTTCTATTATAGGCACTGCAAAAAATAAAATTATTAACATAATAAATGAAAATATTATTGCAGCAAAATGTAACGCAGAAAACATGTTGCTGTTATAAGACCATCTACTTATGTTGTCTAATGATAATCCATAACCTATTAATATTCCTGCTGGAATTATCATTAAGGATGAATAAAAATTGGTAATGACTACAAAATAATAAATTGTTAATACTAAGCCAAATATTAGCCAATAACTAATATATCTGCCTTCAAACCATCCTGTGACTATATTTTGGATAAATTTGTTTTTCCATACGACTATAGTAATTAGACCAAAACATAATCCTGCTATCACACTAGGTATTGTTTGCACCCCTAAATATACCTTAGATATCATTACTAATATTACCATTATGACAGACAACCATTTAAGAAATTTTACTGAGGATCTTAGATATATTAATCCCCAAAAAATAGCAGCTATTTGAGATGACCAACTTGGGAAACCTAATATCTCATCTGTTCCTATAATTAGATATAAATCAGGATCGGGAGATTTTATGGCAAATGCGTTTTTTAAAATAATATTTATTAGTGTACTTATTGGAGCCAAAAATCCTAAATGAGCAAATAAACGACCACCTGGTCTGAGCCAATAACCTACAGCTATTACTAGAATATAAAAGAAATCATAAGAGAAGAATTTAAAAGTAAGAAAAAATTCTGTAAGAATCTCACTTCTATATTGTAATATCCAATTAGAGTCTATTAATTCTAGCATTTACCCAAATAATTAAGTTATCAAACGTAAAAACGATTTGTTTTGCAACCATTATTATAGGCGTATATGTTTTTTTTGCAAGCCCCTCTTAAGAAAATCTTTTGGATAAAATTAATTTGATATACACTGCCAGCAAAGGTATAAAAACACCAATTTAGGATAAAAAATCTGTGTATTCCCCTATAAAATGGCACTTGCTAGTAAAAAATGACCTAAAAATACTCACTTATGGCAAATAAGCTCCGCTTTTTAGAGCATTTTTCATGTTGTCACTCCCTTTTTATACTGAAATTCTCTAGATTTCTTATTCTAAATTGGCCTTAAAAAGGTCTATTTTCAAATAGCTATTGAGATTTTATTATTTCTTTGTCTTTCATATAAGGGCGTAAAGCTTTAGGTATTGTTATTGAACCGTCTTTATTTTGATAATTTTCTAATATAGCAACCATCGTTCGACCTATTGGCAAGCCAGAGCCATTTAATGTATGAACAAATCTGGTAATGTCTTCACCGTGTTCCTTATATCTTGCTTTCATTCTTCTTGATTGAAAATCTTCACAATTTGATACACTAGAAACTTCACGATATTGCTGCTGTCCTGGTAGCCATACTTCTATATCATAAGTTTTTCTAGCTTGAAAACCCATCTCTCCACTACAAAGTAACATTACCCTATATGGTAATTCTAACTTCTTAAGTACCTCCTCAGCAGCCTTACTCATATATTCATGTTCATTTTCAGATTCTTCTGGGCGGCAAATAGTCACTAACTCAACTTTACCAAATTGATGATTTCTAATCATCCCCTTAGTATCTTTGCCAGCGCTACCAGCTTCTGATCGAAAACACTCAGTATAAGCAACATAACGTATAGGCAATTCTTCTCTTGGAATTATAGATGCTGCTACCATGTTTACTAAAGGTACTTCTCCAGTTGGAATCAGTCTTAATTTTCCGTCGTTTGTACTATAGGAATCTTCGTCAAATTTAGGTAATTGACCTACATTATACATTGCACTATTTTTAACTAAAGTTGGTGGAGATATTTCGACAAAATCAAATTCATCAGTATGAATATCAATCATAAAATTAATTAATGCTCGCTCCATTTGAGCTAATTCACTTTTTAAGGTGACAAACCTACTACCAGAAATTTTCGCTGTTTGGACAAAATCCATCATTCCTAAATCTATACCAAGTTGATCATGCTCTTTAGCATTTGGTATTTCAACTGGTTCTTTATAACTACGAATAAATTTATTCATACTCTCATCAGTACCATAAGGAACAGTAGGAAATGGTAAATTAGGAATATTATCCATAATTTCCTGTAACTTATCATGTTTACCAAGTTGTGCTGTAAGCTCTTCTAATTTTTCATTAATATGTGAAACATCACGTTTCATTTCCTCAAATTCTCTAGTTGCTTTACCTTTTAAAGTTCCTAGTAACTTTGATTTTTTATTTTTAGCTTGTTGAAATTGTTGAATTAATGTTATTAACTGTCTTTTATCTTCCTCTAAGCTTAATATTTCATCGGAATCAACTTTTACCCCTCTTTTTAGCAGTAACTCATTAAATTCATCAACATTTTCCCTAACCCATTTAAGATCTAACATGATTTATTATCCTCTATTTTCTATAAATTTACACATTATTATTGAAACTTCATACAATAAAATAAGTGGTAATGCAAGAGCTATTTGACTTAAAACATCTGGAGGAGTAAAAATTGCTGCCATTATAAAGTTAATTACAATTGCTAGCCTCCTCTTTTTTGCTAAAGCTTTAGAACTAACTAAATGCAAAATATTCAAAATTACCATAATAATTGGCATTTGGAATGCTAACCCAAACACAGTTATTAACTGCATTACCAAATTTAAATACTCACTGATTCTAGCTTCTAAAATAAGTGGCAATATTGTACCTGTATTTTCAAAGCTAAGGAAAAAATACCACGCTCTTGGCATTACTAAATAAAAAACAAAAAAACTACCAATAAAAAATAAAATTGGCGATAAAAATAACGCAAAAGCAGCAATTTTTTTCTCGGTTTTTAACAATCCTGGAGCAATGAATCTATATAATTCCCAGCTAATTATTGGCATAGTTAACAAAAAAGCTGTAAATAAACTCAGTTTTAAGTAAGTTAAAAACGCTTCTGCAAGGCCAGTATAAATAACTTTTCTAATTTTTTCCTTACTATTACCTATAGATGCTAAAGGTTCAATAAGTATTTGATAAATAGTTTCACTATAAAAGTAACTTACCAGAAAAACTAATACAAAAAAAGCAAGAATTTTTATTATTCGCTGTTTTAGTTCAAGAAAATGCTCTCTAAAAGTATATTTGTGCATGATAGATCTTCTTTTATCTATTAACTATTCTTCAAATAAAGCATCATCTATATCTTCATCCATTAAGTCTTCACCTTCTAGTGGAACTTCATCTGGGATATTATCATCCTTTTTACGGTTTATAATATCCATAATATCTTCATCTTTACTACTTGGCAAGGTTACAGATTTTAGTGAGCCACTTGGCATAATCATTATAAATTGTTTTGTCATTAATTCTAAATAAGGAGTAGTTGTTGAATCTTTTAGCCATTCTGGGTATTTTTTAGCAGATAACATTAGTAAATCTTCTAAATTTTTAGCTTTAACATAGCTGCCTGTAGATAAAATAGCAATTATCACAAATAAGATTGTAGCTAGCACTATACCTCTAAAACAACCCGCTAAAAAACCTAAGATTCGGTCAGCTATACCCCTATTATCGTTAAACATCATTGAGATTTTAGTAGTTAAATAAGTAGTGATAATTAAGCAAAAAATATAAGTTCCAATACCAGCGATAATCGCTACAGCTAGTTCATGTTCGATATATCCTAGCAAAAAATCCTGAGTATGCGGGAATAACATTATAGTAGCTATAATTGATATAATAAAGCCTATGAATCCAACAGTAATGCTAATAAGCCCTTTATGCCCACCCAGAAAAGAAGAAATTGTAATAATAATTAAAACGATTATGTCAAAAATAGTAAAAGTCATATTTAGTTGTTTTTAGTTCTACTCAATCATTCAAGTTTAGAACTCTATTTTGACGAATTTCTTTATTTTTGCAATATATTTTAAAAAATAAGCAATAAAAATTTAATAAATAGCAGCTATTAACTTATATGATGATTACAAATTTAGAAAATTATTTTTTAAATCTTCTTGCTAATTCAGACATATCTTTATTTAAACTTATTAGATTGTCATCGATAGCACTTAGTGATTCTTCGTAACAAATTATATCATTATTAATATCATTAATATCTAAAGCTTTTGATTTTAATTGATTGGAATAACTTTCAATTTCCTCCTTACAAAGCTCAATAGCTTTTAGGAAATCTAGAAAAAGTTGATGCATTTTTTCTAGAGACTCTCTATTAGGGGCTTTCATCTTATTATCTATTGCAACAAGGTTTTTATAACTATCATTATAATTATATTTTTGGGATAAATCATTATGTTCATTAAAACATTTAATTACTTCTTTTAACTCTACGTTTACTAGATCTCTAATATCATGCTGCCATTCATCGATATTGCCATCTAAAGAATTAACAGCTATTTGTGTTTTTAGTAATAAATTTGTCAATTTTTTATACATAGAGTCCATGTTTGATAAATCTAGTTTGCAAATTGAACTTGCACTATTTAATTTTCTATATTTAGTATTTTCATTAACAAAAGCATCTTCAGTATCAATAATCTTGTCAGTAATATTTTGTCGTTTTACAAGCAACTTATTATATTCTTCCTGCAGTTCGTTGAAAGTAATAATATTATTAATACTTAAACTATTTCTGCGGCTAGTAATTTTATTATTACTTTGATTATTATTAGTAATACTATTATCGTCTTTTTGCTGGTTATAATATGTATTGTCGCTCCAATTATTAAAAATAAGGTTTTCCCTTTCTTGTTCTTGATCAATTGGAGTATTTAAAGGGCTGTGACTATTTGGTGAATCTAGTTTGTTTTCTTCCCCAATAGTAAAATTATTTTTATCATCAATATCAGCTTTAATGTTAATATCATCTTTGACTGGTACTCCAAATATGAAAGGCTGATAATTATTATCTACCTCTGTTGATAAATCATCTGTAGCTAGATCACTTTCTGTTTTATTATCATTAAAAATATCAATAAATAGATGATAAGGAAATTTTTGTTCTTTGGGGGGGGGGACGGATTGTTTGGCAATTAATTTATGTAA
>JABSSF010000082.1 GCA_013214485.1 Rickettsiaceae bacterium
TGAGTCATTTAAAGGAGAGTGGAATTACATTATAAAACCTATTAAATATTAAAGTTATTTTTGCAAGCTTCCTTAGTAACATTACTACTCGAATCTCTCTTTTCCGTCATAAGTCGATTTACAAAGTCTTCAGTTTTAGATTTGTCATATCTACCTGGAGTCCATAGTCTGTGAAGAGCTGCTAAGCTAGTGAAATCTAATGCTCCTACATCAATGTTTTTGGGAAGTAACTTATTTGGAGCAACAATTGGCAGAATAAGTTTTTTGTGTAAAAAACCACCTAATGAGTTATATGTTTTTTCATACCTAGCCTCTTTTGTTAATCTTTCCTTTACTTTATTGTAACATTACTGTGGCATTTTTGCAACTATAGCTAGTATGTTCATGATGATTGATTTAGAACGCCAGTTTAGGATAAAGAAGATATTCACTCTCCGTGTAAAAATTCAGTCATATCATCTACTATGTTATTCTTTCCTAGTAATTCTGGTTCATTATTAAGTTGATTAGGATTACTACTATAAATAATTTCTGGATCTACAGCTGCTGTAATAATTCCTTCAAGAGGTGGAGTATTTTCCTTAAGAACTGTTGCTATTACACTCTTTTTACTACTACTAAGAATAATTTCGGTATCATTTTCGCTGTCTTCAAGATTTTCCTCTAGAACATCATCAATAATAGGTGTCTTACAACTATTAATACAATGGCAAGTAAGGGCTGTTATTCCTTTAAGAACTGGTGTAACAATTAGTGCATCAGGAATATTATTTACAGTAATCACTAAAGAGCATAATCCACGCATAACCCATAATGAACCTTGAGCAAAATAACAACCAGTATTTAATATACAATTATCATTTTCTTCTATAGCTTTGGTTAGATGATATTTTGAAAAGTTGATTAAAAATATCAAACTCGTTAGTGGGGCATCAATTATAATGCTTGTAGGATATAAAATATCATGTACTAATTTCTTCCAATCAAAACCTTGACCTGATTTTTTAATATCAGGTTTGTCACTCATATGTTCTTTTACGCTAGACTTATCATATCTACCGCACCATTGTTGGTATAATAATGCTTCAGTAATATAATTAAGAGTTTCTATGTTGCAAATATTTTTATATGGTTTATTGACCTCAGTAAATGGCGCTATAAACTTTTCATAAAAAAAATCACTTATTTGTTTTTTAGTTGATACTTGTTCTTTCACAGTTTTATACCTAGTCTCTTTTGTTAATTTTTTCTTTACTTTATTGTAACACTACTGTAATAGTTTTACAACTATGCTAGTATGTTCATGATGATTGATTTGGTGGTATTTTAAATATAATTTTTACGAATTTATTTAAACTTCTTGATTAATTAACTCAAATAATATATATCTAAATCGGTTAAAGAGCTTGAAATTAGTATATACCCAAAGCGAATGAAAAGTTGTTTTTTTTATTTGCTTTGGGTATAAGCACTTAATAAAAATTTTTATGAATCACAGTCTAGTTAATTTAGTAGCAGCAATAGTACTTTCTTTGGCAATTATTTTTGGTTGGCAACATTTTTATGAAAAGCCTCGCCAGGAAAGAATTGCTGCGGAACAAAAAAAATATGAACAGCAAATGGCTGCTTTAAAAGCTAATCCTAACGCCATTAATCAGCAAACAGGTTTTATTGATAGAAAAAAAGCTCTTGATCTTTCTAAAAGAGTTAAAATCAATTCTAAGGTGCTTTCTGGTTCGATTTCATTAAAAGGGTTACGTTTTGATGATTTAACTTTACTAAGGTATCGTCAAGCATTACCAAAAGATAGTGATCCTGTAGAATTATTTTCTCCTAGCGGAACAAATAAGGCTTATTTTGCTGAAATAGGATGGTGGAGTAATGATAAAAATATAGAATTACCTAACTCATCTACAATCTGGGAAACTGATAATAGTGAATTATCACCTAATAAACCAGTTAATTTATTTTGGAAAAACAAACAAGGTGTTGAGTTTCAGGTAGAAATTTCTTTAGATGAAGATTATTTATTCACTATTAAACAAAAAACCATTAACAATTCTAATAATCCAATTTCCATTCAATATTATGGTTTAATTAATCGCAACTATGAAGAACCGTCTGAACGGATTGTAAATATCCTGCATCAAGGTTTTATTGGAGCTATAAATAGTGAGCTTAAGGAATATACTTATGATAATATTAAAGATAGTAAAAAAGAAAGTTTTAACCGTAACAAAGTTGATTGGTTAGGTATTACTGATAAATATTGGCTTGCTGCTTTTATTCCTGATAAAAGGGAAAATTATGCTGCAAATTATAGCTATGCTATAAAAGCAGGAGCAGATAAATTTCAAGCCGATTTTATCTCTAGTACAAATTTAATTGAATCAGGCGGTGGTTTTGATCTTACTCATCACTTATTTGCTGGAGCTAAAAAAGTAGCTTTGCTTGATAAATATGAGGAAATATATAACATGAAATTATTTGATCGAGCAATTGATTTTGGTTGGTTTTACGTGCTGACTAAACCAATATTTAATGCAATGAACTTCTTCTATAAATATGTTGGTAATTTTGGCATTAGCATCATGATTGTTACAGTGATCATTAAATTATTGATGTTTACTTTCGCTAATAAGTCTTATCGTTCAATGAAAAAAATGAAAAAATTACAGCCAAAAATGGAGCGTCTCAAGGAATTATACAGTGATGATAAAGCAAGGTTAAATCAAGAAGTAATGGCTTTATATAAAACTGAGAAAGTAAATCCTATTTCTGGATGTTTACCATTATTGTTACAAATTCCTGTATTTTTCTCAATATATAAAGTGTTACATGTAACAATTGAGATGCGTCATGCACCTTTTTTTGGTTGGATTCAGGATTTATCTGCCCCAGATCCAACAACGGTAGTTAACTTATTTGGTCTATTACCATTTACGCCACCTAGTTTTTTAATGATTGGTGTGTGGCCATTAATTATGGCAGCTACTATGTTTTTGCAACAAAGTATTAGTCCTAAACCTGCAGACCCAGTGCAAGCCCAAGTGATGCGTTTTATGCCATTAATGTTCTTATTTATGTTTAGTAGCTTTCCTGCTGGATTACTGATATATTGGTCCTGGAATAATATTTTATCCATTATTCAGCAATCTTATATTAATAGATCAGCAGATGACTGATAATAGGCAAAATAGCAGTAAGATTTTCCGCAGTGAAGTAAAATTTATTGCAGGAGCTGCTAAAATCAGCCAATTGCCCAAAATTTTTTTACCACAAGTGGCTTTTGTTGGTAAATCTAATGTTGGTAAATCTAGTTTAATTAACAAGGTTTGTAATCGTAAATCTTTAGCTAGAATTTCCAATACTCCAGGCAGAACGAGGCAAATAAATTTTTTTAATTTAGCAAATAAATTAATTTTAACCGACTTACCTGGCTATGGGTTTGCTAAAGTATCTGCTAAAGAACAGCAAGAATGGGAAAAATTAATTATCTATTATTTGCAAAATAGCCATTCTCTTGAACTAGTTAATATATTAATTGATGCGAGACGTGGTATTAAAGAAAATGACCTGACAATCATCAATATGTTATCAGAATTTAACAAAAAAATTCAAATTGTCTTTACAAAATCAGACAAAATTAAAATAAATGAAAAATTTTTAGAAGAAAATAAAAAATCTCTTGCAACTTTGGGATACTCGTGTAATGTAATTATTACTAGTAGTAAGAGTGGTTTAGGTGCAAAAGAACTTCAAATTAGCATGGCAAAATCCATCGGAAAGAAATAATGGTAGTGAAAGTGCCGTTCATTCCTTGGATCAATCCATGATAATAGAGAGAATATTACAAAATGCTGCTGCAATTCAAAACAAAGTTATTGTAGTTAAATTACCTTGTTATATTATAAATAATGAAAAATTGTTTACTAATTTTTTAAAAAATATTGAATTATTAAAAACTGCTCACGCTAAATTTATAATTATACATGACTATACTTCACTACAAACGGAAATAAAAAATTATTTTGGTATTGAAAAAGAGCAATATTTATCACAAATAAGCGATACAAAATCAATCGATATTGCAGAAATGATTATTTCTGGTAGGATTAACAAACATATAGTTTCCAAATTATGCGAGGTTGGGGTGCCAACTATTGGTATTTCAGGCAAAGATGATAATCTCATCCTTGCTAAGAAATTAAAGAAGAAGTCAACTGAGGTAAATTCCATTACCAATGGTGGATTTGTTACTGAGCCATTATTAGTAAATTCTGAAATATTAGCTATTTTAGAAGATAGCGAATTAGTAACAGTTATTGCCCCAATAGCAAAAAATGAGAATGGTCAGACTGTTATACTTGATGTTGATAGTACGGCTAGTATGATTTGTTCAGCAATAGTTGCTGATTATTTTATTGTGATGTCGGAATTAGAATCTGTTACCAAAGATTATGTCAAATTATATGACAATAATGAATTTAATAATTGGATTGCTGAGAATCAAGTATCTACTGATATCCCAATAGTTAAAGCGGCAGGCAATGTTATAAATAATGTATCAGCTACTATATGCTTAGTCAATGCTAACTGTCCAGATGGGTTATTATTAAGCATGTTAACCTAAGCGCTGCTGACATATGTCAACAGAACCTAAAATAGTTGGTTTATTTACTCCAGTAATATTTGAAAAACTGCTAGGTAATTTAGCATAAAATCTAGCTGCTAAATAAGCAAATGCTTGTGATTCAATAAAATCAGTATCTATATTGTTATTCAAAGCCTGGATATTATCTAATTTTAATTGAATATTTTGCTGTTGGAAAATTGTTTCTAAAAATTTCCTTATCATTGGATTATGGCTACCACCACCGCATAGATATAATTTTGTAGGCATTTGTGGTAATAATTTTATTCCTTGAAATATAGATTTAGCAGTTATATAAGTTAAAGTAGCAATAATATCATATGGTGATAATTTAGGAGATATCTGTTCTTTTATATAGGAAAAATAATTACGATCTAGAGATTTTGGATAATTTTTATTAAAGTAATCATCTTGCAATATTTTTGTTATTATGTCATGATCAATTTTTCCTTTAGCTGCAAAAATTCCATCTTTGTCATATGATTTATTAAAATATTGATTACTCATATCATCGATCAAAGCATTGCCAAGGCCAGTATCAAAGGCTATTAATTGGTTATTATTGTCTATATAAGTAATATTTGCTATGCCACCTATATTCACAATTGCTACTGGTTTTTTTTCTCTTTTTGTTAATAATTGATGAAATATTGGTACTAGAGGAGCTCCCTGACCACCATTTGCAATGTCACTTTTTCTAAAATCATAAACAACATTAATAGCTGTTTCTTTAGCTAGCAGGTTAGAATTACCTATTTGCCAAGTAATTCCTTGCTCTGGACGATGAATTATAGTTTGCCCAGCAAAACCTATCGCCTTAATTTCATTAGCATCAATATTTGCTTTATGTAATAATTTTTTAGTTATTGCTATATTATGCTCAGTAAATTCCTGTTCAATTAAGGAGACTTTCTCATGATCATCATGATTGATAAATAATTCCTTTAATTTTTTTTGAAATTGGTATTTATAAGGAATATGTAAGTTTTCTACAGCAACAAAATGACTATCACCGTCAGTTTCTATCAGAGAAGCATCTATACCATCTCCTGAAGTACCACTCATCAAACCAATATATAATTCCTTATTCATTATTTTCTTGCTTTTTGGTTTTACAGAAACTTTTTTTTCTACGTTTTAAATTTTGCCTTAAAGCAAGAGCTAAATCGGCTTGTTTTTTAGCTAATTTATTATTAGAACTATTATTTTTATTGTTATTTTTTACTTTTTCTACTGCCATAATTTTTAATTCTTCTTGACCTTTTATAAGATATATGACAATAATAGCGTTTCATAAATAAAATTTCTATTATATTTATGGTATAGCAGAAATTAATTATCCTACTAAGCAAAAAATTAGCCGCTATAGCTCAGTGGTAGAGCACATCATTGGTAATGGTGGGGTCGAAAGTTCAATTCTTTCTAGCGGCACCAGATTAATCAAAGTAATTGTTATCATAGCTAATTTTTAGTGTTTCATCTTTGCTATTTATTCTCATTTTTTTGTCTGAATTGCAGCACAAATTTCGTTTGTTTACAATGACAAATCCCAGTTCTTTACAGTTTTATTCTTTTACCTTTTTTACTGTACAATATCAACTCTTCCTATCTGTATCAACTGTTATTTAGCAATACCTGCAGTTATAATTGATATTTGGCTTTAGTAATATTTTTCAAATTCCTCATCCTTGCTATTGTTACAAAATAATATATTATTAATATCAGTTTTTAATCTAGTTTTGCATTCAATTGGGTATATTATTACAAATTATTGTTTTATAATTGCATTTTAGCTGCTATCTGTTATCCTATATATGTAGGAATCTGGAAAAAATAAAATATATAATAAACTAATGCTAACAAAATTATGCTTATTTTTATCATTGATATTAATTTGGCTAGGGCTTACTGGCTGGCATGATGATTTATTACAACAAATATTCTTACTATTAATACCAACAATAACATTTCTATTTTGTTTATCATTTAAAATTTTACCACAGAAATCTGTTTTCAAAATCAATAGTATTACTTACCTTTTTTGGTTAATTAAAGAAATTATTATGGCTAGCTATAGCGTTATCCAAATAGCGTGGCGTAGAGATCTCCTTATTCAGCCATCTATGGAAATTATTAAATCAAAGCAACATGATGAAGTTGGAGTTGTTGTTTTTGCAAATTCAATTACTTTAACTCCAGGTACAATAACTCTGAGTGTAGAAAAAAATCATTTATTAGTCCATAGTTTGGATATTAGTTTTATGGACGATCTTAAAACTGGTACTATGGATAATAAAGTAAAAAAAATCATTAGGTAAAATTTTTATGTTATTAAATATTTGTTTATTAATTATTTTACTTCTAGCGGCCATAGTTATTTGTGGTATATTCTTACATAAAGATATTTTTACTAAAATTTTATTTTTAAATAGTAGCACTTCGATAATTTCTTTATTTATTTGTTTACTAGGATCAATTAAAGTTAATAGTTCATATCTTGATATTGCAATCATTTATTTTTTACTAAGTTTTGTAACTAGTAATGCTTATTTAAAATATTTTTTACATAAACATAAAAAACAACATAGTTAATTTATGCCAGTTAATCAAAAATCATTGCGAGATAATTCAAGTAAAGTAGCAATACTTGGCTGTGGTTATAGTGGTATGATCACTGCACTTAGCCTGGCCAGTAAAGGAATCAACACTACTATTTTCGAATCTCGTGATATTAAAGCTAAATCTTTTTATGGTGACATACGCTCTACTGCTTTAAATGATGCTTCAAAAAAATATTTAGCCAAAATTGGTTTTTGGTCAAAAATAAAAGATTTAGTTTGTCCGATTGTTGATATTTACGTTGCTGATAATAAAGCACCAGAGATGCTTCATTTTGCTAGTAAATCACTTGGCTCTAATCAGTTCATGGGATATTTAATTGAGAATGACCCATTTAAAAAAGCTCTACTTGCAGCAGTAATTGATAATAATAAAATTAACATTATTGATAATTTCAAATATAAAAAAATTACTAATAATAATGGGGTTTGTGAAATTACTTGTACTAATAATAGCAAGCATAAATTTGATTTAATCATAACATGTGATGGTAGAAATTCTCTAGCAAAAAGCTTATTTTTTTCAAATAGTGTCGAAAAGGATTATGGTCAAACAGCTCTAACATTTATTGTCCATCATAAAAAACCTCACCAGGGAACAGCTGTTGAGCATTTTATGCCAGATGGTCCTTTTGCAATATTACCATTAGTATCAGGTTATGATAGTTCTGTAGTATGGACAGTTCCCTCTAAAAAAGCAACAATGCTCTGTAAGCTAGATGAAGAGGAGTTTAACTTTATTATTCAAGAGAATTTTGGCTCATTCTTAGGCGATGTTAAAGTAACTAGTAAAATTGCTGGCTTTCCTTTAAAATCATATGTTACTAAAAACTACTATAATAGAAATATAGCTCTTATTGCAGATACTGCTCATATAATACATCCTTTAGCAGGCCAAGGGTTAAACCAAGGTATTAAAGATATTGAATCCTTAGTATCTAATTTAAAAAATTATGGCATAAATAATCAAGCTTTAATTAAATATGAACAAGAGAGACAACAAGATAATATCAATATGTTTGAAATAACTAATGGCTTAAATATGGTATTTTCCAATAATTCTAAGTTATTACATAATTCAAGACAAATAGCTTTTAAAACTATTGAAAAAGTACCACTGTTTAAACGTAAGTTAATTAAATATGCTATGGGTCTTAGATAAAATAATTAGTTATGTTATACCTTATCGCTGTATCTCTTGCTCGGAATTTACTTATGATAAACAAGGTATTTGTTCTACATGTTGGAATAAATTAGACTTTATCG
>JABSSF010000083.1 GCA_013214485.1 Rickettsiaceae bacterium
AAATTTTCTTAAATGTGCCATTACATGAGATCATAGCACTATACTTTTAAATATTAAAGTTATTTTTGCTAGTTTCCAAAGGGAAATTAAAAGGTTTTTTTTGGTCACATATAGGGTGGATGTTAGTTAGTAAGGGAGCTAAAAAACATATAGAAAGGGGGACTTTAAAAAGGTTAGGAAAAAATAAAATTGTTATGTGGCAATTTAAGAATTATTGGAAAATAGCCATATTAGTGAATACATTAATTCCATTTTGTATAGGTTATGCTATAGGTGGTAATTTGCAATACGCTCTAGCAGGGTTTATATTCATTGGTATTGGAAGAGCTATTCAACAGCAAGCAACTTTTTGTATTAATTCTCTAGTGCATTTCTTTGGAAGCAAAAAATATGTCAATGGAACCGCAGGAGACATACCAGCTTTATTTTTTATGTTTCTTGGAGAGAATTGGCATAATTTTCACCATGCTTTTCCACGAGACTACAGAAATGGACATAAATGGTATCATCTAGATATACATAAATGGATAATCGCTTTATTGGAAAAATTAGGCTTGGCAAGAAATGTTGTTAGAACACCTAATGAACGTATTAAGGCAAAAATTGAACTAACAAAACAACAACTTACGACTAATATAAATAACCAGTTAGATCAAATAGATCTTTTATTTAATAAATTAGTTAGAACCCTAACAAAGGAAATAGAAACAAATCTTGATCAAGCAAACAATAAGTTAGTAAGACTAAAACAAAAAACGCTGTTTTTAGGAGAAAAAATAAAGGAATTCACAAGAGATTCTAAGAAGATAAAACAAAAAGAAATTGAAAAGATTCTAACAAAACTTCGCAAGTTGGAATCAGAGTTTGCTAAATATCAATGTGTTTGATAATTACAGTTACTGATACTTTAAAAGTTACGGGTAAACATTTTAAATGATTTTGGAAAGTGGATAAGGTTTAAATCTAATTTCCGTGTTTGATCCTGGAGGGGGGCTACTATCTCAGTAGATTGCCGAAAATTTTGTAGATAATAATTTCCTTTAAAATTAGAGCGTTCAAGATCTGTTAAAATATCCTCAATGTCTTGCTCATTAATCAAGTCTGTATGAACGGTTGTACGCACTTCAAAAGGTATATTACTCTCACATAAAAGTTTAAGGCTTCGTTTAAAATAACTAAATTTCTTAGTTCTTGTTATAGCATAGAATTTTTTTGGCGGAGCTTTATAATCAAGTGCTACATAATTAAGTTGCGATTTATTTATTAAGCTCTCTAACATATCTGGATTTAATCCATTAGTATCCAGCTTAACTTTATAACCTAATTCACGTACATATTTGATAAATTCTGGTAATTTTGGGGATAATGTACATTCACCTCCAGATAATACTACTCCTTCAATTATTCCAACTCGTTTTTGCAAAAATTGGGTAATATCATCCAATACAAGATTTTTCCTTTTGCTAAACACTAATTCTGAATTATAACAATATATACATCGCATATTACATCCTGAAAACCATAAAATACAGGCAACGTGATTAGGAAAATCCTGTAGAGTAAAAGGAGTAATATCACAAATAGGTAACTTAATTACAAATTTAGCTCCTTCTGAAGACATAATAAACCCTCCATATTAATTTTTTATTTTGAAATGTTTACGCTCTCTATGTTCGCCCTTTTTACCTCTGTTAAAACTAAAAACAGGACGTTGATATCCCATTACACGAGTCCATACAATACTTTCTTTTCCACAGATTGAACAGTTTGCTTGTTCTCCTTTTAAATAACCATGCTCCTCACATACAGAAAATACAGGGGTTACAGTAACATATGGTAGTTTATAATTCTGAATCACAGTTTTGACAAAATTCTTACAAGACTCTCCAGAACTCAGTTTTTTATTCATATATAAATGTAGTACCGTGCCGCCTGTATATTTACATTGTAAAGTATCTTGTTTCTCCAGTGCATCATATGGATCATCGGTAAATCCTGCCGGTAGCTGACTACTATTAGTGTAATAAATATTTTCTCCACTACCTGCTTGTACTATATTTGGATAACGTTTCTTATCCTCTTTAGCAAATCGATAAGTTGTACCTTCAGCTGGAGTTGCTTCAAGATTATAGAGATTACCTGTTTCTTCCTGATACTCTTTCATTTTATCCCGAATAAATTCCAAAATTTCAGCACAAAACTTTATACCTTCCAAGCTGCTAATATCGGAGTTATTACCATTGAAATTACTTAGCATTTCATTCATTCCATTTACTCCAATAGTACTAAAATGATTCTTGAGTCCACGAAGATAACGCTTAGTATAAGGATAAAGATTGCGATCATACATCTTTTGTACAAATACTCTTTTTTTCTCTAAGGTTGATTTAGCAATGTCTAAAAGCTTAGATAATTCCCTATATAAACCTTTTTTATTTCCTTTAAAGCGATAACCCAACCGAGCCATATTAATGGTAACTACACCAATGGATCCAGTCATTTCTGCAGATCCAAATAACCCATTACCACGTTTTAATAACTCTCTAAAGTCAAGTTGCAATCGACAACACATACTACGTACTGCATCTGGAGCATACGCTTCTGGGTTGGGAATTTGTTTACCATTCTTATCTTTAATATACTGGCTACCAATAAAATTCTGAAAATAAGAATTACCAATTTTTGCTGTATTTTCAAATAAAGCTTTAGCAGCAGGGCTATCCCAGTTAAAATCTTCAGTAATATTGACTGTAGGAATAGGAAAAGTAAAAGGTTGTTGCTTGCTATCACCCTCTGTCATAACTTCATAATATGCAATATCAATTTTCTCAATTTCTGGCTGAAAATTTTTGTAAGTTAAATTTTCAGGGTCACTAATGCCACGGTCTCGAATCCTTTTCAATAATTCTTTATCATCTATATCCTTAAATAAATGTTGATTATTACTAGTTGGAAAACTATTTTGCATGTCTTTAGGAACTGTAAAATCTAAAGTAATGTTAGTAAACGGACTTTGCCCCCAACGTGCAGGTACATTTAGGTTATAAATAAAGCTACGGATCGCTTTTTTCAGTTCATTGAAACTAGGGTTATCACGAAATACATATGGAGCTAAATACGTATCAAATGAACTAAGTGCTTGAGCTCCTGCCCATTCTGATTGGAGTATACAAAGAAAATTTCCTATTTGTCCCAGTGCTTCATTAAAATGCTTTGGCGGTCGGCTAGAGACACGTCCAACTACTCCATTAAACCCTTCATCTAATAATTGGCGAAGACTCCATCCAGCACAATATCCAGTCAAACAATCAAGATCATGTATATGGATATCTGCACAACGGTGGGCTTCTCCTTCTTCTTTTGCATAAACAACATCTAACCAATAATTTGCTATTGCTTTTCCTGCTATCTGGTTAATAAGTCCTGCATTGCTATAATCTAGATTAGCATTAGCATTAATACGCCAATCCCTCTTATTGATATATTCTTCAACAACATCCTTAGAACTAATCATTGTATCAGAGCATTGTTCAAGAGTTGTATTGTCTTTGTCTTTAATGATAAGAAAGTGCTTTAACACTTCAAACAACTCTGCATAAGCTAATTCTTGGGCTACTATATTCAAACATTCTTGATCATTGGCTGGTTGTTTTTCTTGTAAATTTAGTAGTAGGACAGAATAAAAGTCTGGAGAAAATGAACATCCTGACAAATCAAATGCCTTGCGTAACTTATGCGTTATAACATCTGGTATCAGAAATGGGGGTGTAATATTATTGGTACTACTTACCTGTTTTGTTTTTGTTAAAATTTGTGACATATAATACTCCTACTAATTTACAAATTCATTAAACAACAATATCTTTGGACATACTATAAATCATTCAAGCACTCAATTTATTCAAGATCTAACAAAGAATAGATCGAAAAATAATGAGAAGTGCTACCACCAAGGACAAAAAGATGCCAAATTGAATTAATTGTATATATAAAATTACCAAAATCATAATATCTGATGTCTTACTAGTTGCCCGAATGCGTGGATCAGAGAACTTCAGAGTAACATAGAAAAAACCAAGAGCATGTGATTCAGATCAATTTTCCTATTTTTATTCACCTTGAGTATATCTATTTAACAATACTCATACATTTTTTTGCAGATTTATTTGGGCAATATGGTGTATGATATTGAGGACATTTGGCCGCAGTAGATGAGTCACAATATTCACATAGTGAAGTGAGTTTTGGAATAACTATGGTATCATTTTCTATTTTAAAACCTTTTGCTTTGAGGCGTTTAAGTACTCGGGAAAAAGTTTCCCGCCTCATGTCCAGATACGAAGCAATTAGAGCTTTATCATAAGGAAGCTTAACCTCCCTAGAAACACCTTTTTGTTGCCAAAAAAGATTTAATAGAAACAACCCTATACGTTCATCCGCAGATTTTAGGCGTATATTTTCAGCCTGACGAATCAATTCTTGCGAGTACTCGGCTATACTAGTTATTAGATTCAAAGCAAGTTTGTGATTGCTTTTTACCTGCTCTCTTATTATAGTGGCTGGTATAGAAAGTAGGGTAGCATTTTCTACTGTTTCGGCACTTACTGTGAAATTAGTATCTAGAAATACAGTTGATTCCATAATGGGATCACCAGATTTAAGTATTTGTAAAATAGCTTCCTCTCCAGATTCACTTCCTTTGAATATTTTTATCGTCCCTTCTAGGACAACATATAGAGACTCAATTTGATCTCCTTCCAAAAAAAGTAGCGTCCCTTTACCAAAGTTTCTGATCTGCCCATGCTGTAAAATAGAGTATAAGCTATCGGTAGAAATCCCTAAAAAAAGTTGTAAAGAAGTAATAAGCTTGTAATATTTACCAAAAAAGTTTTTTGACTCTTGCTCCTGTGGGTTCATCTCTATCATGGTATCTCTATCAAGTTTATAGTACTCCTATTTTGAGTATAGAACCTTTTTGATTTACAAAAAACTCATAATCCTATTTAAATTGTAACAATAATGTATTATGGACACAATTTATTTTTAATAATATAAACAAAATTACTAAGAATAACTGTTTTAATATTAATTTTAGCTACAAAATATCTATCACAAATTTATTACCTTTATGGGGATATTTACGAACTAAAACTCTACCATCAACTGCTATAACGCCATTATGATCTGAAAGTAATGGGTTAATGTCTAATTCCACTATCTGAGGAAAATCTTGCACCAATTGAGACAATCTAACTAAACAGTCTTCAATCTTTTCAAAATTAACAGCAGGCTCATCACGATAACCCTTCATTTGATTATATAATCTTATTTCATGAATCATTTGAGCAGCTAGATTCCTATTTAAAGGCGGTAGTGCTAGTATTTTGTCATTAATTACTTCCACAGCTTTTCCACCTGCACCAAATAGCATCACAGGTCCAAATGTATGATCATCAACTACTCCTAAAATAAGCTCATATGCTTTTGGTTTCATTATCATTTGTTGTACTGAAAACCCTAAAATATTTGCTTTAGGATGTGATTTTGCAAAGCTCTTTAACATATTTGTCGCTGCAACTTCTACTTCTTCAGCTGTTCGTAAGTTTAATTTTACTCCACCATAATCAGATTTATGGGTAATATCTGGCGAGTTAATTTTAACAACAACAGCATCATTTATTTTTTTTGCCGCTTCTACTGCATCTGCGACAGTTGCTACTACAAATGACTTTGTTACTGGAATACCATAGGCATCTAGCACTTCTTTAGCTTCTGGTTCTGTTAACCACTCTCTCTTTTCTTTTATTACTTTATTAATTAGCTTAGCAACTTTATCCTTATTTACCTTAAGCTTAGGAAACTTAGATTCTTTTAAATTATTTTTATTATTGTAGAAATTAAGCATATGCCTAAATCCAGTTATTCCGTTAAAAGGTGTGTTATATGTTGGAATACCATTTTGGTCAAAATAATCTCTAGCTTCTTGTCCTTCTGTTGCTCCAAGCCAAGAAGTTAGTAAAGCAGGTTTTTTCTTTAACTTACAGCTTTTATATTCGGCAACAATTTTCTTTGCTGACTCTGCACTTGAAGTGATGGCAACAGGACAATTAAGTACAAATATACTATCAACATTTTTATCTTTTAATATATGTTTAAAGGCATTACTGTAACGTGTTTCATCAGCATCACCAATAATATCAACTGGGTTTCCATGAGACCAAGTAGTAGGAAGTACTTTATTTAAATTATCAATAGTTTTCTTTTCAAGAGTAGCTAGCTGACCTCCAGCATCAATTAAATCATCTGTTGCCAATACTCCTATTCCTCCTCCATTTGTTAGAATACACATTCTATTTCCTGTTATTTTTACGTTTCTTGCATTAGTTTCTACAGCAGAAAATAATTCACTTAAGCTATAAACTCTTAAGATTCCTGTACGTTTAAACACCGCATCATACACAGCATCAACCCCAGCAAGAGCTCCAGTATGAGATGCCGCTGCAGCAGCTGCTTCTTTATGACGCCCTGGTTTAATTGCAATTATTGGCTTTTTCAACGAAGCTTTTCTTGCATATTTTATAAATTTCTTAGCATCTATTATTGATTCAATATACATTAAAATTACTTCGGTATTCTCATCTTCTGATAGATATTCAAGCATTGAAGCAAAATCTATATTGATCATATCTCCCATAGATGCTACCAAAGAAAATCCTATATTTTTTTTACAAGCCCAATCGCAAACAGAAGTAACAACAGCTCCAGATTGACTGATAAAGGCTATTTTTCCAGCCTTAGGAGTTACATGAGAAAAACTAGCATTTAACTTTAATGGCGGAACAATAATTCCTACACAATTAGGTCCAATAAAATGTATATTATATTTTTTGGCATATTTTAATACTTCATCTTTTATCCGTTTACCTTGTAAGCCATGCCCCTCTCCAAGTCCAGCTGAAATGATTACCATTGATTTCGTACCACGTTTTCCTAATTGCTTTACTACCTCAGGAATACCACTCGATGGAATACATATAACAGCTAAGTCAGGAGTTATGGGTAAATCCTTAATTGAATTGTAAGTTAACACTCCTTCAATAGCTTTTTCCCTTGGGTTTACAGGCATTATAATTCCATCATAACCATTTCGTAATAAATTTTTAGCAATTACTGCTCCTACAGAATGGCTTCTCTTGCTAGCTCCTATAAGAGCTACTGATTTAGGGTTAAATATTCTTTTAATGTGATTTTTCATTGATCTACCTCTTAATAAATATACTTTATCTGCACATTGGTTATAAATAAGTAATTTATAATTATACTTTAAAAAAGCTAACTTTTTATTAATTTAAAGCAAGAGTAACACCTCTATGGCTTTTGAAAAATACTTGATTCTTTAACTCTTGGGGATTATAAACACATTGTTTTCTGTAAAATACTACTATATCTTCGTGTGAGCGTAACGGTTGTTTTTTTGCATTTAAAAAGTTTGTTTTAAGGCTTTTTTCCCATACCATGAATATTTGAAATTTTTTCAATTACTTGTCACAAGCATAGATGTAAAAGGTTGATTTTCAGTAAGTACAATATAGCTCCATTATCTTTTACTATTCTATTATAATGTTTCCACAGAAAATCCAGTGGTATAGTACAGTCCCATTTATTACGAGTAATTCCATAAGGTAAATCGCATAGCAGCATATCTATAGTTTTGTTTGGTATTTCTCAAGTTGATGATAAAATTTGGTTTGTACAATTCATGCTTTATGATATAGGATACTTTGATATGGATACTTGTAGATTGGAATCTATTTGAAATAAAACTGTTACCCAGTCTGGGGAATGTACCCTGTACCACTTGGCGGGGCATACAGTACGGGATACAAGCCTTAAGTCAAAATAGAAATCAGATTGTAAAAATGTTTTTGGTTGGTTAAATAATTACAATAAATATTCTTGGCACAAAAACTCAGTTAATATAATTAATAGAATGTATTACCACCTTGGATATATATTATAATTGATTTCTCTATAAATAAATTTTACCTTATTAGAAAATGAATATTTATAAAGGGTATAAAAATGACTAAAATAGATGAATTAACAAGGTATGAAATTGATAGCTTGTACGTATTGGAAAAAGTAGTGGAGGTTGAACATAATGAAGCTTTATTTGAAATTGCACACAGGTATTATAACGGATACGGAGGAGCCATCAAAAATATACCCAAGGCTCTAGAATGGTGTAATAAATCAGCAAAACATGGTAATCTTAGTGCTTTAATTAATCTTGCTTGCATGTACCTTAAAGGAATAAATGGCATTCCTAAACAGGGCAATTTAAAAGTCACAATCAAAGATTACAAATTACTCTTGAATAGAAACTTATAAAAAACCAATTCTTG
>JABSSF010000084.1 GCA_013214485.1 Rickettsiaceae bacterium
GGTTTGATATTAATACTATTGCTAAGATTACTGGCTTATCCTCTGAGCAAATCCTTAAAATTAAAAAAAATAATAAATTATAACCCTGATCTATTATTTTTAGTCATCATTTTCAGCTTTGACACACTCTATTTAACACTTCTGAATTCAGTACTCCTATCCTACAATTTTTGTTATATTGTGTACTGTATACAGTACACTCTGTTATCGTGTTGTGTTTTTGCATTAGCTTTAGTTTTTTTGTTTATGTATTATATTTTATGATGTTTTTAATTCAACATAAATTTTTGTCCAGTAGTGTGAGTAACAATAGGCTTCGGTCACTCACGCCTAGCCCTATTTCAAGTTATTTGACTATAGCTCTCTTAATTCATTAACTTAGTATTACTAATGTATTATATTTGCATTGCGTATGTAATACATATATATTACACACCTACATATTTAATCTTGCTTTTTCTATGAACCCTAATTATATGTAATACATATAGTTAATACTAACAAAGTACATTATTAGGAATATTGTTTTTTGCAATACTTTTGTGTTACATTTGCAATACAAGTTCTTGTATGTATATATATATGTGTTTAAATGTATTTTTCTCTTTGAAAATTTTATAAATTAGATTATTATTTGTATTACATAGTTAATACATTTGTAATACAAAACAAGGAGAGTTTTAATGACCGCAAAAATTATAGCCATAATAAATCAGAAAGGGGGAGTTGGCAAGTCTACAGTTTCAGTAAACTTGTCTTATGGTTTGTTTTTAAAAAAGAAAAAAGTATTATTAATTGATTTAGACCCACAATCTCATTCCAGTTGCATTTTTTGTGAAAATATACCTCTAGATAAAACTATAGCATCTGCTTTTACTGATAAAAAATTAGATCTAAAAAACATAATACTAAAAGCTAAAATTGAAGATAAAGAAGTTGATTTACTAAACTTAATTCCGTCTAGTATTAGATTAGCAACTGTAATTGAACAAATTAGTGGAGCTTTATACAGAGAAAAAATTCTTAAAAATCATCTTGATAGAATTAGCAAGCAGTACGACTATATAATTTTAGATTGCCCTCCAACCTTAGGAATACTTGCTGTAAATGCCATATATTGCGCTAATTCAATTATTATACCAACCAGTTTTGGTAGATATTCCCTAGATGGTATGGCTGATCTACTAAGTGCTATAAAAGAAATAAAAGAAGGACAAAAATACAATTTTTTTATTCTTAAAAATTTATACGAGAAACGCAACTCTCAAACTAATAAATATATTAATTCACAATTAGAGTTCTTAAACGAAAACACGCTTACAACTGTGGTTAGAAAAAACGAAGCTATAAACCAAGCTCAGATTACAAACTTACCTATACAAGTCTTTAACCAATCTTCTAAAGGGGCTCAGGATTTTAATTTATTAACTGAAGAGGTTATACATTATGTTTAATAAAAAACTTAATAAAGATAAAAAAACCAAGCTTTCAAAAACATTAGATAAAATAAATAACCCTGAAAATGATAACTCTCAAGTTTTCATAAAAAAAACAAAAAAAAGTTCTTTATTAAAAACAAAATCATTCAGATTAAGAGAAGCAGATATCGATAATTTATCAAATATTGCTTTTTATGTAAATAGCAATGATAATAGAATGGAGTATTCTGATTCTCAAATAATTAGAGGATTAATTAATTATATTTCAGATAATGCAGATTCTAATATAAAAAAATTAATGACTTATATAAAATCATCATCTTAATACTATTAAAACCTATATTTAAGGCCTATTAAGTAATGCAAATGTAATACAAGCGTATTATACATGTATTATTTACGTATTACTTATGTATTATTTTTTTGTTAGATTTTATAATATTTTTATGTGCTAAAAATATTATTTTTTTATTTTTTTTTGTAATATTTTTATGACCCATAAAATATTACTTGTTTTTTTGTTTTACTTATTGTATTTGTTAACTTATACAGTTTTATTTATTAATTGTTTTTTTATTAATTATTAGTTACTGATTATGAAAAAGAAAAGTACTTCTCCTGATGGGAAGGTTAAAATTTCAGTTAATATTCCTGAGCGTCTTCTTTTAGAGCTGGATCATAACAGAAAAGAAAGTAAACAGGATCGTTCCAATTGGATAACTAGTGCTATAATGGAAAAACTTGCAAGTATAAGAAAAATGAAAAATGATATTTAATTATTAAAAAAAGGTGTTAAGAACATAAAACTCAACACCCATTTATTTAAATGAAAATAAGAAATTTGACGGTCTCTTATTTATTTTCATTCTAGATGATTTCTGGGAAATAGTCAAGTTTTTGTGTTCAAAACTCCTATAGAATGAGGAGAAAATTAAAAAAATGAATACAGAAACAACTTCTGTTGCAATTCAACAATGCAATAAGGGTTTTCTTTCTCCATTTAAGAGGCCATCACCACTTATTTGGAGAAAGAACAACCTTAATGATTGTACCAGAAATAGTAACAGCAAAATAACTACTAGCATAGCTAATATACAAAATGCTAATTTTGACCAAATAAATTGTGCTGTTTGGGAACATATTATCTCTTGTAATAATTTAAATTTTTCTGAAAAGCTTTATTATTTGATCAATGATCTTTATTGTTTGCGTTTTAATTCTTGGAATACATCTTCTACTGTAAAAAATAATAAGAAAGTAGGGAAGGGGGTTAAGAAAAAACAAATAGAGTTTTCTGCTAAGAAAATAGGCGAGTTGCTTGGGTTTAGTAAAAGGAAGGTTTTTAACTTACAAAAATCTTTAGAAAAAAAACAATATTTACATATTGATCGCAGTATCAGTAAGTTTGGTAGGAATAATGTCAATGTTATAACTCCCATGCTTCCTGATGACGTGTTTTGTAAAATACTTAACACAGCTAAAAATAAGAAAAGTACCCCAATTACTATTTCAAGTAATTTAATGGATATGCCTGCTGGCGAAAAATATCAAGCTCTTAATTTGCTTAAAACTTTTGTTCCGATTAATTTTGATTTAGCTAAATTGGTGTTTTTTGATAATGAATTAGCTGATTATACTAAACTGCTTTATTTTATATTGTTAATTTGTACTCACAAATCTAAATTAAAGAATAATTATCCTACTTATGCTGGGACATTTGAATTAAAAAAATTACAAGATGAATGTAGTTTTTCTCGCTCTTCTTTGGATAGAGGTCTTAAAGCCTTAAAAAGTAAAAAATATATAAGATTTGAGAATATAAGGGTTAAAACAGAAAAGGGGGATAGTAATAGATTTGATAGAATTTTAAAATATATCGAATTATTAGCTCCTGAAGAATTACTCTTTCAGAATCTAGTAGGTGAGAAAAAACTTAATAGTTCTTTTGATGCTCCAAGCTTTATGGTAGGTCTTGAAAGGGGGTCGTCTGTATTGCACCCTCAGATCGTCTGCAGCGCACCCATATATATACTAAGAAATCCTATAGTTAAAAATAAAAATAGATCTAGGGGATCTATTATTGTTAAAAATTTTATTGATGATAGTAATTCAAATATCGAGACTGGAAATTATACTGATAGTGGTGTTGAGGATAATAGTAATAGCTGCTTAAGTTTTGAAAATAAAAACTCTAAAAAATTTACAAAACTTGAAAAATATAAAAAACCAAAGAAATTAGCCGACTTTTATCCAATTTCTGAGGAAGATAATGAAGAACTGCAAAGAAGATCAGGAAGAAAATTCCTAAAGCTAGTAACTAACGAAATTTTAAAAGATATGTCTGCTAAAATTGAAACAGTAGAGTTTTATAGTAAGAAAGGCTTTATGGCTTATATGGCTTTAGCACTTCAGTATGAATTACGGTCGGAAGCATTAGTCAACAACATAAATTTTAGAATTCTTGCTAACTTAAATAAAGACGAGGTTGCTAGTCATGAAATTAATAAGTTTCTAAATCAATTAGAGAGTAGTAGCGATACTTCGCAAAAATCTGTATTTAAAAGAAAGCTGGTAGGTAATATTAGTGATGTAAAAATATATGAGTTGTTTAAGAACTACCTTAAGCTAGAGGTAAGTAATAACGTATTAAAGATTTATCTTAGTAATAATGTTGAATTATCAAAAAAAGACAAAGATAATATCCTAAATGCTGCTAGGTACAGTTTTGTAGTAAAAAACAAAAAAGAAACACAAGAAGAAGAGGGGAGTACAAAAGATGACTGGATTGAAAAAATAGAAATAAAGAAAATAAAAAAATCTGAATCTCCATCTAATTCTATGGCGAGTATACAAGATGACGAATTACCTGATAATGTGTGGGGTAGGATGAAAAACCATTTACACCAAAATGGTAGGTTAGCTGCTATAGCTTCTAAGTGGCTAGGGGAAGAAAAAGTAAAAATAGCAATAGATGATTTGAAGAAAACTGTAACTTTAAAAGCAGTCACTGGCAATATAAGAGATGGCATTCAAACAGAGTGTAATTGGTTGTTAGAGAGTACAGCAAAAATATTTGGCTATGTGTATTTGGGAGTAGAGAGTATCGAGGCAAATGATTCTTCTTAGAATGAGTATTAAAATTACCAAAAAAGGCTGTAAAGCCCCTAGATTAATCTAGGGGCTTTACAGCCTTTTTTAGTAAAACATCAAACTAATTGAGTTAAAAAAGTTATAGCAGGTACTACCCATATTCCAGATTTTTCAAAACAATCATTTTGAGTATCAGGGAGGTTTTTTACTACTTGAAAACTATATTCAGGTTTTAAACATTCATGAAAATACCTTAGGCTATTTGAAAGTTTAATATCATTGGATTTAACCTCAACCAAAAACCAAGGTTTGTTGTTTTTAGCTACCAAAAAATCTACTTCTCTTTTTTGTTTATCTCTTAAATAGTGTAAACTGAACGATCCAAGTCCTATTTCATTCCAAAATATTACAGACTTAAAAAGGTGAGAAGCAAGAAAATT
The DNA here is from genome assembly GCA_013214485.1 of Rickettsiaceae bacterium. Lineage (GTDB taxonomy): Bacteria > Pseudomonadota > Alphaproteobacteria > Rickettsiales > Rickettsiaceae > JABSSF01. The sequence continues at coordinate 4,970 of JABSSF010000084.1, forward strand.
TTCAAACTTAGCACCATCATTATTATTAATTTGTGACCAATCCCATAAATAATATTTGGGATCTTTTAGTAAGCTACGAGCAACATTATTAGACCATGGTCTTATACAAAAGCAGTAATAGTATTTTTGTAGTAATTCAGTCCATCTACGAATGGTTTGATCGGAAACTCTGACTTTTTTAGCCAAATTTGTGTAGTTAGTTAATTGTCCACTTTGATTAATAAGAGTTGTAGCAAGTAATTCAAGGCCATACATATTACTAATATCTTCTACGTTTCTAATGTCTTCTTTAAATAATTGCTCGAATCTTTGTCTACTCCATAGATTGTAAAATCTTTCGTTAGATTTTAAGTAAGGTTCAGCAAAACCACCAAATTTTAGCAAGTTATCGAATATATCTTTATCAAGCTTTTTTGGTAAAGATATGATATTTTTTCCAATACCTTTAAAATCTTGGGATAGTTCAGACATAGAGAGTGGGTGTACAGTAAGGTTAATATATCTTCCCATCAAGCTATCACCACCTTTTTTATATATATCAAGTTTAGCACTCCCAGTTATAATAAATTCAATATGATCACCAAATTTATCGTAAAAACCCTTAATAAGGTTTTTCCAATCTGGAAATTTATGAATTTCATCTAAAATTAGTCTAGGCTTTTTTCCTGTTTTAACAGCAACCATATTACTAAATAATTCATGATGTTCGTTTAATATAATATCTCGATCGTTTACATAGTCCCAATTAAAGTATTTATCCTGAGATTCAATATCTATAAGCATTTTTGCTAAAGTAGTTTTTCCTACTTGTCTAGCTCCGCTAATAAAAACCATTTTTTTATACTCATGTAAAAACTCATCTACATATTTGGTATATAATCTATCCATAACCTATCTATTATTAATATAACTATATTACAAGTATATATCGAAATAGTCAAGGCTATACCGATATATATATCGAAATAGTTAATAAGCACTTTGAAAAAAATCTAACAGAAATATCCAGAAAATTAGAATTTAGTTTTCTTGGAGTGGATGTGAAGCTCAAATAGAGTAGTAGCGATACTTCGCAAAAATCTGTATTTAAAAGAAAGCTGGTAGGTAATATTAGTGATGTAAAAATATATGAGTTGTTTAAGAACTACCTTAAGCTAGAGGTAAGTAATAACGTATTAAAGATTTATCTTAGTAATAATGTTGAATTATCAAAAAAAGACAAAGATAATATCCTAAATGCTGCTAGGTACAGTTTTGTAGTAAAAAACAAAAAAGAAACACAAGAAGAAGAGGGGAGTACAAAAGATGACTGGATTGAAAAAATAGAAATAAAGAAAATAAAAAAATCTGAATCTCCATCTAATTCTATGGCGAGTATACAAGATGACGAATTACCTGATAATGTGTGGGGTAGGATGAAAAACCATTTACACCAAAATGGTAGGTTAGCTGCTATAGCTTCTAAGTGGCTAGGGGAAGAAAAAGTAAAAATAGCAATAGATGATTTGAAGAAAACTGTAACTTTAAAAGCAGTCACTGGCAATATAAGAGATGGCATTCAAACAGAGTGTAATTGGTTGCTGAGTAGCACTGCAAAAATATTTGGCTATGAGTATTTGGGAGTTGAGTGTATCGAGGCAAATGATTCTTCTTGAGTTATTGACTAAATAGTTAACGAAGTAACTTTTAATTAACTATTGTTGACAAATACACCCCAGAAGATAATTAAATATAGGAAGCTATGTTTGTTTTGATTGCTGGGATAGAGAAGATCACTAGAATTAAGGAAAAATGCAAAAAAATAAAAATAATGGTGGAAAAAATTAATAATATACAATTAAGAGCTGCTAGGCATGCTGTAGGTCTTGGGGTTAGAGAAATTGGCAAGTTAATTGGTGTAGGTGCTAGTACAGTTGGCAATCATGAAAGAGTAGGAGTAAGCAAAAAAGCAGCAGAAGCTTTTTTTGTAGAACACTCAAAACAACTAATACATTTTTTTAAAGAAAAACATAATATAATTTTTCCAGATTATTGTAGTATAGAATTTCAAGCTTCTCCTGAGGTTTTAGAAAACTTACCAAAGGAAGGGGGAGAACTCACTAGATTCCAATTGAGATGTGCTAGATGTATGCTTAATATATCTCAAAATACATTATCTAAGTATACTGGTATAGGCGAAAAATTATTAGCTCACAAAGAGCTTAAGAAAAATGAAGAATTACTATATATGATCCAATCTAATGGTGAAGTAGAACAGTTGCTTCAAAAATGGTTTTTTTATCACGGAATAAAATTTCAAAATAAATATTGCGTAAAGTTTAAAAAAACCCTTGCACTATCTATCAATGATTTGCTAAGATCAGAACCAGTTAATTTTATCAAACCAAAAAAAGAAGTGATGCCCACATAGAATATGAACACCACTACCCAAAAATAAACACCTCTAAGAGTTGCTATATTAAGTTGCCCACTTTGTAGCAATCCTTAGAACAAATTAACGGTTTAGTTAATTTGTGTTAATCATTCTACATGGGTTTTTCTGGTATTTCAAGTATTTTGTGGGGATTTCTTTTACGAAAGTGGAGAAGCCTATGCAAGAAAGCTACAACAACAACAACCTAACAAATAATGCAGCAATGCCAGCCTGTAATGTTGGTCTTTTCATTCCAAATGCATTTCGTTTGAAGTTTGTATTTGCAGATGGTAGGGAAGATATCTCAACAGCAAAACTAGCGGCATATCTTTTGAATTGGCACAAGCCAAAAATAGAAATCAATCCAGATACTGGAGAAAAAATATTTTCCAACAAATTCTTTGGTGAGAGGTTTCAAACTTCATATGGTTTTTTAACAAAAGAATTGGGGCTATCAAAAGCAACAATTCGTAGAAGTTTTGTTAAGCTGGAGAAATATGGATATGCTAAGAGGGTTTTTGAAAATGTATGTCTATGTGGTCAAATCTACAATAGTAGGTTGTTCGTTGAACTGACTGACCAGTTTAAGCTAGATTTTGGTTTGGACAAAAAATTTGGTGTTATCCTTAATAAGGAAAATGGCTCTGATGATAGGTCTATTTCAACTAATACCCCATC
>JABSSF010000085.1 GCA_013214485.1 Rickettsiaceae bacterium
TTCCAGTATATTACGTAATTGCTCCAGCAGAGGCTTCATCCAATCTTTCTAGATATGATGGTGTAAGATACACTCATAGAACTGATAGGCCTTGTAGTAATCTGGATGATCTATATAGATTTACTAGAACTGAAGGTTTTGGTGAAGAAGTAAAGCGCCGGATAATGATTGGCACTTATGTATTATCGGCAAGTCAAATGGATGCTTATTATCTTAAAGCACAACGAGTACGTAGATTAATTGCTAATGATTTCAAGGAAGCATTTAAACAAGCAAATATAGTATTATTACCAACTTGTCCTACTGCTGCATTTGGTATTAATGATAATCAGGACAATCCTTTAAATATGTATTTAAATGATATATTTACTATACCTGCAAGTCTTGCAGGATTGCCAGCAATGTCAGTACCTGCTGCTTTAAACCAAGATGAATTGCCACTAGGAATGCAAATAGTCGCTCCAGCACTTGATGAATATAACGCAATTAGAGCAGCAAGCACTATAGAAAAGGCTTTGTCTAAGATTAACTTTACTCCAAGGGGGTTTTAAATGGCTTATATAAAAGGTAATACGGGAGATTGGGAATATGCAATTGGTCTTGAGGTACATGCCCAAGTTACTTCAAATGCTAAATTATTTTCAAAAGCACCAACGGCATTTGGTGCTGAGCCAAATTCACAAGTGTCCTTAATAGATGCTGCAATGCCTGGGATGCTACCAGTACTTAATGAATATTGTGTTCATCAAGCAATAAAAACTGGCCTTGGTATTAATGGCAAGGTTAATAAAGTTTCACTATTTGATCGTAAGAATTATTTTTACCCAGACCTGCCACAAGGATATCAAATTTCACAATTTTATATTCCAATTGTTCAAGATGGCTATTTATATATTACTTTAGAAGATGGCAGTGAGAAAAAAATTCGCATTAATCGCATTCACTTAGAACAAGATGCAGGAAAAAGTATTCATGATCAATCGCCTGATTATAGTTTTATTGATTTAAATCGTTCTGGCATTGCATTAATGGAAATAGTTAGTGAACCAGATATTAGATCTCCATATGAAGCAGCTGAATATGTTAAAAAACTTCGCAACATTGTTCGTTATGTTAAATCTTGTGATGGTAATATGGATCAAGGTTCAATGCGTTGCGATGCTAATGTTTCAGTAAGAAAACCTGGAGCCGCTTTAGGGACTAGATGCGAGATTAAAAATCTGAATTCAATTAAGAACATTGTCAAAGCTTTAGAATATGAAGCATATCGACAAGTAGAATTACTTGAAAATGGTGGCGTTGTTGACCAGGAAACAAAGCTTTTTGATGCAAATACTGGCGTAACTAAAACTATGCGCTCTAAAGAAGAAGCTATTGATTATCGTTATTTCCCTGATCCAGATTTATTACCAGTAAAAGTAACTGATAAATTAATTGATAAATTACGTCAGGAATTACCCGAACTACCTGACGATAAGATCCATCGTTACGTCAAGGAATTTAACCTTAATATTACTGATGCAGAAATCATTGTTAGTGATGAGAACATAGCAAAATATTTTGAAACTGCAGTTAAGAATAGTAACCCTAAACTTGTAGCTAATTGGATTTGCAGTGAATTATTTGCAAAATTAAATAAAAATGATATTAGTATAGAAGAATGTAAGATAACTCCAGAAATGCTAAGTAATATGATTGGTCTTATCGAGGATAAAACTATTTCTGGCAAAATTGCTAAGACTGTTTTTGATATTATGTTTGATACTGGTGATGATCCAAGTAAAATAGTTAAAGAAAAAGGATTAGTGCAAGTATCAGATACTAAATCATTAGAACCTGTAATAGATGAAGTACTAACTGAAAATCCTGATTCTGTCACAGCGTATAAAGGTGGTAAGGAAAAATTACTTGGGTTTTTTGTAGGACAAGTTATGAAAAAAACAGGAGGTAAAGCAAGCCCTACTGTAGTTAATCAATTATTGAAAGAAAAATTGACTAAATAACAAATATTAAAGTAAATATTATGGCAATAAAAATTCACCCTAAAGAAAATTTTGAAAAAATGCGAATAGCGGGAAAGCTTGCTGCAGAAACTTTAGATTATATAACTGATTATATCAAACCAGGTGTAACCACAAATTATATAGATGATCTTTGCGCTAAGTTTATTAAATCTAACGGAGCTATTTCAGCTTGTTTAAATTATGCTCCTTCTCCTAACCATCCTCCCTTTCCTAAATCAATATGTACTTCAATAAATCATGTTGTCTGTCATGGTATCCCTTCGGAAAAAAAATTAAAAAATGGTGATATCATGAATATTGATGTTACAGTTATAGTTGATGGCTGGCATGGTGATACCAGTAGAATGTATTATGTTGGTGATATTGGGATAAAACAAAAACGTTTGACTGAGGTAACTTATAACGCTATGATGCAAGGTATAGAATTAGTTAAACCTGGAGTGCATTTAGGTGATATTGGTCATGCTATTCAAAAATATGTTGAAAAACACAATTTCTCTGTAGTTCGTGACTATACTGGTCATGGCATAGGTCAGGTTTTTCATGATGAACCTTCTATATTGCATTATGGCACACCAGGCACTGGTTTAATGTTAAAAGAAGGAATGTTTTTTACTATAGAACCTATGGTAAATACAGGAGGATTCAAGACTATTCTTAGTAAATTAGATGGTTGGACAGTAACTACTCGTGACAAATCTCTTTCAGCTCAGTTTGAGCATACTATTGGCGTAACTAAAGATAGTTATGAGATTTTCACTAAATCACCAAAAAACTTAGTTTATCCACCGTACTAGAATAATGGAATAAAGAGGAGTGACAAAATGCAATCTCATGAAATTCAATCTAATGATGATGTAAAGCCTCACTATATTGGGCATAGAAAAAGATTAAAGGACAAATTTTTGCAATCAGATCCTAGTAATTTTCCTGATTATGAATTGTTAGAATTACTATTATTTCAAGCAATTCCACGAAAAGATGTTAAACCACTAGCTAAAGACTTAATTAAAAGATTTGGCAATCTAGAACAAATTTTGCACTCCTCACCAGATAAAATTCTTGAGATCCAGGGAACAAATAATAACATAATTTGTAATATTAAAATCATTAGGGAGTTAATGAATCGTATATTAAAGGAATCAGTTGTAAAACAAGAGGTTATTAATTCTTGGGAAAAGCTAATAGGTTACTTAAAATTTAATATGTCTAATTTGAAATTAGAACAATTTAGAATTTTATTTTTAAATAAAAAAAATATCTTAATTGCTGATGAAATAATGGCTACTGGTACTATTGATCAAACTCCTGTTTATGTTAGAGAAATTGTTAAGCGATCATTATTTCATGAAGCTGGAGCAATCATACTTGTCCATAATCATCCAAGCGGAAATAGTAAGCCTTCAAAAGCAGATATTAATTTAACAACAGATATTCGTAAGGCTTGTGATATGGTTAATATCACCATACATGACCATGTAATTATTGGTAAGAATGAATTTTATAGTTTTAGAACAAATATGTTATTATGAGTTACTTAGCAAAAATTTGTATTTTATTTACCTTATCACTTATTGCATCACTAATTTTCACTAAGGTTTTAATTAAGTTAATTCCTAAATTTGGCATTGTTGACCATCCAGACATACGTCGTACCCATAAAAAAGTTACCCCCAGAGGTGGCGGTATAACTTTACTAATAGTTTTTACAACATTTTTTCCAATATTTGAATATACTACTCTCAGTAATTTCTATTACTCACCTTTAATTATGCAAGTGTTTTTACCAATTTCTTTAATCTCTCTCTTAGATGATATTATTGAAGTAGCAGTATCTATTAGATTAATTACACATTTAATATGTAGCTTATTAGCCGTTCTTTGGTTAATACAACCATCTACTTTGTTTCATGATGAACTACCTGTATACCTAGATTTAGCAATAGCAACCATTGGCCTTACGGTGTTTTTAAATGTATATAATTTTCTTGATGGTATTGACGGCATTACCGCCACAGAATCTACGCATTTATCATTAACTATTATTCTGCTAAGTATTTTAAGATCTGATATAATTCCTAATATTGATTTTATATTAATAACTGCAACAATTTTATTGGCTTTTTCTTTAGCTTTTTTAGTTTTTAATTGGCACCCCGCAAAAATTTTCATGGGAGATGTGGGTAGTATTAGTTTTGGTTTTTTATTTGGTATTTGCTTATTAATGATAGCCACTGCTAGTGAAAGATTATTCGTCTCTGCTGTTATTGCTGCTCTTTATTACATTGCGGATGGTGGTTTAACTATATTAATGAGATTAGTGAAAGGCGAAAAAATCTGGCAAGCACATTTAAACCATTTTTTTCAAAAGGCTATAAAGAAAGGCAAAACAACCTATTACGTAATTTTTAATATTTTATTTTGTAATTTTATTTTAATGTTGCTTAGTGTTAGTGCTTTATATTATCCTATTATTTCTATGGGCTTAGCTTTGCTAACAGTAATGATTACTTTGATTAGATTAATTTTATGAAATCAATTATTAACGACGTAAATAAAATAGTACGTAAGTCATTAAATAGGACACATCCTGCCATGGCTGACATTATGATTAACTGGGGTAGCATTGTTGGCGGAAAATTTGGTAAAATATCTCATCCTGTTAAAATTACTACTGAATATGAAAATAAAAAGAAAATAAACACGTTACATATTAGAGCAGATAATTCTAGCGTATCAGTAGAACTTAGTTTTCAACAAGGAATTATTATTGAAAGAATAGCTATATATCTTGGTTATAAAGCAATTAACAAAATTAGAATTATTGTTTAGATAGATTACATTTAAGGAGTAAAAATTATGAATAAAACAAATTTAACTGATGTTGAATTTGCTAAAGAAGTAAATGAAATTTTAAATCTTATTGCTGATAAAGTAGAAGATCACGATATTGAAGGGTTAATTGATGTTGATTTAAATGGTGACATATTAACTCTTACTAATGATAAAGGAGTATTTGTAATTAATAAGCAATCAGCGGCAAAAGAAATATGGTTATCTTCACCAATTAGCGGCCCTTATCATTTTGCTAAAGACGGTAAATATTGGCAATCTAAAAATAATGCAGAATTATTTAATATCTTAGGATCTGAACTGCATATTAAATTTTAAACTATAATAGGGATTATTCATGATAGATGACGTAATAACAATTACAAAAGATGATAAACAACAAATTAAACAAAAAGAAGATGCTGCTAAATGGTTTGCTGATTTACGTGATCAGATTTGTAATTCTTATCAGCAAATTGAAATAGAATATGCTAAAGAAAAAGGATTAGAGCCTGGTAAATTTGAGCGGAAAAAATGGCAAAGAGATGGCGGTGGTGGCGGAGAAATGTCGATAATGCGTGGTAATGTTTTCGAAAAAGTAGGAGTTAATATCTCAACAGTATATGGGGTATTTAATGATGAATTTAAAGACAAAATTCCAGGAGCTAAGGACAACCCTAAGTTTTTTGCTACAGGTATTTCTTTAGTAGCTCATATGCAATCACCTTTAGTTCCAGCTGTGCATTTTAATACTAGATATATTACTACGACAAAAAGTTGGTTTGGTGGTGGTGCAGATATGACCCCAATTTATCCTGATGATAATGAAACAAGAATTTTTCATCAAGCATTTCAAGAAGCCTGTAATAAACATGATGCAAAATATTATCCAGAATTTAAAAAAAATTGTGATGAGTATTTTTATTTAAAACACCGCAGTGAACCAAGAGGTATTGGTGGAATATTTTTTGACTATTTAAACACTGATAATTTCAATAAAGACTTTGATTTTGTCAAAGATGTTGGCACTGCTATGCAAGAAATTGTGCCTAAAATAATACGAGCTAAAATGTTCCATAAATGGGATAAGCAGCAGCGAGAACATCAATTAATACGACGTGGTCGTTATGTTGAATTTAACCTACTTTATGACCGGGGAACTACATTTGGTTTAGCAACTGGCGGTAATGTTGAAGCAATTTTGATGTCTATGCCGCCTGAGGTAAAATGGCCGTAAATTGTTGACTATAGTGGCAATGAGTTTATAATATCAATAAATATTTTTATACGAATGAGATTTTATTTATATGGATAATAAAAAACATATTAAGGAGATGAGTTTTGAAGAAGCTTTATCTGAGCTTGAACAAATAGTAAAAAAAATTGACTCTGGCGAAGAAAATTTAGCTGAAGCAGTAAGTAGTTTTGAACGGGGAGTAATTTTAAAAGAACATTGTGAAAACTTACTAAAAGATGCTAAATTAAAAATTGAAAAAGTTACTAAATCACAAGATGGCAAAGTCGATTTAACAGAAATAGAAATTTAATTGATGCTATTGGAATAAAAATTGCTCTATTAATTCTTGGGATACCCAAAGCGAATGAAGATCTTGTTTTTTTAAGGACGAATAATTGAAACAGGGTCAAGTTAAAAAAAACTTGCATATTCAGTGATCTGGAAGATTTTTTTAAAGAAGATAATGGCTCTATTTTCAAACTTAAAAATCTGGTTCTTTATTCGTCTTGGGTATATATTATAAATATTTAGTAAATTCATTGTGTTATTTAAAGTAATAAAATTTAAGATCGTTATTACCGTAGTGGCAATAATATTAGTTGTTAGTTCACTTAATATACTTGGAGGATATTTTTACTTACCAGGACCACTTAAACAAGAAAAAATTATCATCATCAAAAAAGGGTTATCAATACATAAAATTAGTAAATTATTAGCTGAAAATAAAGTAATAAAATATCCTTATTTGTTTGAAGTGTTAGCAACTATTTATGCTAAAATTAATGTACCTAAAAGTGGTGAATATAAATTCACTATTGGAATGAGCCCATATCAAGTATTACGCACCCTAGCATCAGGAAAGTCAGTTATTCATCGTTTATTTATCCCTGAAGGCTATATAGTAAGTCAAATTACTGAGCAGATCTTAAATGAAGAAAGGTTAGTTGGTAGAATCAATAGTAATATTCCCGAAGGATGTTTAATGCCTTCAACCTATTTTTATTCCTATGGTGACTTGCGAGATAATTTAATTGATCAGATGCGTAATAATATGAGTCACGTGCTAGATGAATTAACACCAAAACTTGCTAAAAATTCACCAATCAAAAATCGTAAACAATTACTAATCCTAGCATCGATTATAGAAAAAGAAGCTGGTAATAATGCTGAAAAACCTATTATTGCTTCAGTATTTATTAATCGTTTACGAAAGGGCATGAAATTGCAAGCTGACCCAACTACTGCTTATGCTATAACAGAAGGCAAGTATAAATTAAAACGTCGCCTGCTGCGTAGCGATTTAAAGATAGAATCAGATTACAACACTTATCATATCTATGGTTTGCCAAAAGGAGCAATTTGTTGTCCAGGAAGAAAATCCCTAGAAGCTGTGGTTTTTCCTGCAAAAACCAATTACTTATATTTCGTAGTTAGTGGTAATGGAGGGCATAATTTTGCTACTACTTTAAAACAGCATAATATTAATATTCAAAAATATAAAAATATGCGTAAAAAATAATTTATTTTTTTATTTGATTTTAATAAAAATCTATATTAATATCCACTTATGAGGAAAAAAAATCAAAATAAAACTAAATACTGACAATTAAATAATCTGTTAATTGTAGGGAAGTAATCTAAAAAATATGATGCTTGTATATCACAAAAATAAGCAAATCCTTGTTAATACCTTTAAAAGCCTGAAGTATACCAAAATAGATAATAATTTTGCATAAATTTAAGATTTATACTTTACAAAGATTTTCAAGCAATATAGCCTGAAGCTGATATATTAATTAAATATATATATCATTAATCATTTTTAATAATTAATAACTGGAGATTATTATGACAACTACCCAGGGCAATTTAAAAGTCACAACCAAGAATTGCAATTTTTTTCCACAACAAGGATTTTG
>JABSSF010000086.1 GCA_013214485.1 Rickettsiaceae bacterium
AATGAGTCATTTAAAGGAGAGTGGAATTACATTATAAAACCTATTAAATATTAAAGTTATTTTTGCAAGCTTCCTTATTCTTGTAATATAGGTATAGGAGTTCAGTCTATAGCTGAAGTAATTAAAAAGAAAAATTTAAAAATAGAATATCTTAATTTTAATAATAATAAAATAGATGCTAAAGGAATGGAATATGTGGTTGAAATGTTGCCATGTTTAAAAAAATTAGAATTACTAAATATTGGTAATAATATTATGGGAAACCAAGTTTATCCTTTCGTTTCTGCATTATTGACTACAGCAACAGCTAGGTTTTTAAAACTAAATAATATGGGAATGAATGATTATGATGCTAAATATCTAGTTCAATTCCTAGAAGTTAATAATGGGTTACATATTATTTGTGTTGATGGTAATAAATTTAGTAAACAAACATTTATTAATATGAAGGAGGCATTGGAAAATAATGCTGTTATACACTACGTTAAAGAGCATGAAAAGGCAGAAATATCGACAAATGTAACATTTGAAATAACTAATAGAAATAATGAATTTTATGACAAAATAGTAGTAGAATTATATAATGCATATTTAACTCAAAAATGGAGCAATGAAAATTGGCCTTATGAACTAGCTAATTTTTATATACGGTGTGACAAGGGACTAATAAAAAATAAATTATTAGAATATTATGAAAGTAATGACATTAATAAAGATATAAATTGTGAATTTGATGCTTCTGAATTTATAAAAACAGCGGATTTACAAATAGATAAAATAGTAAATAATTACACAGATTTATTAATCGTTGGCTTTATAAGTGACCTAACGAATAAAATTATCCAAAAAAATATATTATTATTATTATCTGAATATTTTGAGATGGAAATTGATCTTGATTCTTTAGTAAATTATTTTGCGAAGCAGGGGGAAAATAAAATGTTAGCTCTTGAGGAGCAAAAACAAAATAAGGAGAAAGAACAATCAAGTGATGAACAACAACCGAGTGATTTACAAAATAAAAAGCCAGATGATGTTGTTAAAAAGATAGATGTTGTTAAAAAGATAGATGATGTTATTGATGATTTAGGATCGCCTGATGATGATGACAAAACAGTTAAAGTTGTAGGCGCTAATGAAAACGATATAGTAAGCGTTAATGATGATAATATAGAATAAGGTGTGGGTTTTTGATTTAGCTAAAATAAAACGCAAGTGTTCACAGATTATCAAACAAGTACTGTAAGCTTTTAAAGAACTGGGACTAGTCATTGCAAGAGCGCTTGCGCTCGTGGCAATCTAGAAAAAAATATGTAATGTAATCAAATCTGGATCCTCATGCCAACCAAAGGTCGGCTCAGGATGACGGTGGCATGGATGTTATACAAGAGCTAGGATTTGTCAACAAATTACGTAACCTTTACAGACACATGTCTTAAGTTAAGGTTTTACGTAAATAGTAAAATGAAATGTCATGTGAGAATCCTTGTCGAATAAATTCAACCTCAAAACCAAATTTCTTGTAGAAATCAAGAGCTTGGAAACTTAATGTCTCTATAAAAATAAAAGGGTATTTTTTTTCTTTTGCAATACGTAATACTTCTTCCAAAATTTTAGTAGCATAACCTTTGCCTCGATGTTCTTTTTTTGTCCAGACATATTTTATATGTAATGCCCCCCAAAAATGTTGTGTGATAACAGAAGAAACTATTTCTTCTCCATTGCGGATATGATAGCTTATTGGACGGTCTATGCCAACTACACCCATTTTATCTTTATCATATTTTGCAAAAACAGCATAAGTTTCCTGTTTCATTGCTTCAGTAAAAGAGGTTTGATGTATTTTCATTATTTGTATTTATATGTTTTTTTCTACTATAAACCCTTATTTTATTGAAAGTCAAATAAAATCATTTTGCAAAAAAAATAAAAAAGGTTAAAAATATTTAAATTAATGATTGCTTTTAATTTAGAGATTGATTAAAATTAATTAACACTAGGTATTAATCAGTATATGTTATCCTAATTGATAGGAGATTTAAAATGAAAAAGAGCAGAACTGTCAAAATAATTAAATCTGAGAATGATTTAATATTAGAGCAATTATCTAAGGTTAATAAGCAAACCATAAAATTTTTATTATTAAGTTTAGTTATCAGCTTTGTAATGGTAACAAATTTATATAAAATCACATTGTTTGAATCACAAAATATTGCAAAAATGAAGTTTACCAATAAGGTAATGTTAACTAAAATAATGAATTAAAGATGTAGTATAATCAAATCTGGATCCTCACGCCAACAAAAGTTGGCGGGAGGATGACGGAAATGATGCACCTTGTCAACGAATTATGTAACCTATAATGACAGGCTTCTTACTTGATTTATCATAGCGCCCATATATGACGCTTCTTTCTCTATTGCAATTTAATATTCGCTTGTTCGAAAGTGATAGTTTTTTTATTTATTCTTATATTTTTCAATATAGTATTTTTTGGGGTTGCGTAAATCAATAATTTTGTATCGCTGATTAAATAATTTATTTTTTTTATTTAAAGCATAAAGATAATCATAAGCTTTTCTAAAATTATCAGCTGGCATTTTGACAGTAATGTTTTGTTCCAAATTTAAATTCCAACGTCTTTGGCCATATCTTACCGCTACATTTACCTTGCTTGCAAGTGTAGGATGTTTAGCTAAATCGTCAATTAAGGTTGCAGCATAAATATTAGCCCCTTCACCAACTATGTGTAATAAGTTTTTAAATTTTTTAATATTTTTACTAGAAATTCTTTTACCTTCACGATCAATAATATATAATTTTTTTTGAAATTGCCAAATAGCTATAGGTTCTTTCTCTAAAATGGTAATATATAAACTATTAGGAAGGCGTCTTTGTACTTCTGCAACTTTAATCCAGCGATTACCTTCTAGACGTTTTTTAACCTTTTTTATATCTACAGCAAAAATGGCTTCCCCTTTGCTTGCATTAATAGCATCGACTATATCTGATGATGAGGTGTGTTGTTGTCCATCAATAATAACATTTTCTATAACAAAGCCATGATTTGCTGATATTTGATAAAATTTTTGCCAAATATTCATTTTAAACGGATTGAAATAATTAGAAAAAATAGCCAAAATAATTACTATTAAAACTAGTAGTTTAACTAAAGTAGTAAATTTAGTATAAAGGAATAACAAACGACGTTTTAATGAAAAACTCGCCTTTTTATTTACAGTATTTTTTCTATAAAGTCGCTTATTTTTCAAAACTAGCTCCTTCTAGCATTTGTTTTACTAATTCAGTATAACTAATACCATTATATTCAGCAATTTCTGGACAAATAGAAAGTGGTGTCATTCCAGGATGGGTGTTTAATTCTAGTAAATAAATTTCTTGTTCTTCTTCATTGTATATAAATTCTGCTCTAATCATTCCTTTATGACAACTAAGTACGTTAACAGCTAGCTCTGATACTTTCAGTAACTTACTATAAATATCTTGATTAATTGGAGCTGGTAATAAATGCTCAGCAAAACCTTCAACATATTTTACTTCATAATCATAAAAAACTTTGCCTTTAAGTAACTTAATTTCTAGTACTCCAAGTGCTTTTCCTTCAAGGATTGCAACTTGCATTTCTCGTCCTTTGATATATTCTTCAACAATTATTTCGTCACCATAAGCAAACTTATAATCAGCAAAGTTAAAATTACTATTGGGAAAAATTATTTCAACTCCAATACTTGATCCTTGTGATATGGGTTTTATTACATAAGGTCTAGGCATCGGATCTTGCGTTAGCTTATCAGATTTATTTACCACTTTCATCTGTGGTATCTTAAAATTATTAGCTTTGAAAATATGATGTGAAAATATCTTATTAAGAGTAAGGCTAGATGCTAGTACTCCGCAACCAGTATAAGGAATTCGCATTATATTAAGTAATCCAGGCAGGCAACCATCTTCACCATAAGTACCATGTAAGGCGTTAAATACTAAGTTAGGTTTTAGTTTGTCAAGTACTAGGCCAATATCCATTCCTTTATCAACAAAAGTTACTTCATAACCAAGCTCTAATATAGAGCTAATAATACCACTTGAGGACATATAAGATACTTCTCGTTCAGCAGACATGCCGCCACCAATTACTAATACATGTTTAATACCAACAGATCGATCATAATTAGTAATTACTTGGCCATTTTCTTTCACAAAATCCATTAATGATTTACCGTCTTTTATTTGCTTCTCAATATTGTTACAATAAATTATTCGTGAATTTTCAAGTATTATTGTATTAAATTTTTTCATTTTTTACCTATTATTTTCTTCCGATTCTTTTAATTTCCCATTGCAAGGTAATTCCAGAGTTTTTTTTCACTTCCTGGCGAACAAATTCACCAAGTTCTTCCATATCACTAGCTGTTGCTTCTCCCAAATTTATCATAAAGTTACAATGAAGTTTAGAGATTAAAGCTCCACCAATTTGCTTACCTCGAAGCCCTGCCTTATCAATTAATTCCCAGGCTTTATATCCTTTTGGATTAGCAAAAGTGCTGCCACTTGTTTTTTCATTTATTGGTTGAGTTTTGCTCCGTTCTTCTTTTATTTTTGCCATTTTTGTTGTTATTTCAGCAGTATTACCATAATTGATTTTAAAAGTAACTTTAGTGTAAATTAAATTCTCTGGTAAATTATTATTACGATAAGTAAATCCAGCTTCTTTGCTTAAGTAGCTTTTTTTATTACCACTAAAATCAACTGCTTCGATCATTTTGACAATATCTTTAAACTCACTACCATAAGCTCCAGCATTCATGGCAATCCCGCCACCTATAGTACCTGGGATACCAATTAAAAATTCAAAACCACTAATATTATTCTGCTGACAAAATTTTGCTAAATTATAATTCAAACATCCTGTGCCAACAACTAAATCCCCTTCATCATTAATCATAATATCGGTAAAGTTACGGCCTAATTTAATTACTACGCCATCTACACCTTTATCACGAATAATAATATTTGAGCCTGTTCCTAAAACTGTTATAGGTAGCTTCTGGTTATTTTTTTTTAAAAAATCAATTAAATCCTCAACATCTGCTGGCTTAAAAAAAATGTCGGCAAGTCCTCCTACCTTAAACCAAGTCTGCTCAGCTAAAGGATAATTTATTCGGTATTTACCTTTCACTTTTGGCAATTTTATCATCTACTAATATTTTAATTATTATTTAATAAATTAACATCCCGAGTTTTGCTAGTGTTGATTTCTTTAAGGATCTGATTAGCAAAATTAGTAATATTCCCTGCTCCCATAAATACAAATAAATCGCCATTTTCTGCTGTTTGTGTAATGATTTCAACTAAGTTACTCATTAAACTATCGGTTGTTTTAAGATGGCTAACCTTTTTATTATTCTTTTTTGCTATTTCTGCTACTAAAGTTTGGCTATTCATATTTTCTATTTCTTTTTCTCCAGCAGCAAATACATCAGTAATATATATTTCATCGGCATCATCAAAGCAGCTAATGAAATCAGCAAATAAATGTTTTAATCTTGAATAGCGATGTGGTTGAAAAATTGCAATTACTCGACCATTCCTTTGATTGGTTATAGTTTTAGCTGTATCAAGAGTTGCTTTAATTTCTACAGGATGATGCGCATAATCATCAATTATTTCAGCACCATTATACTCCCCAGTTTTAGTAAAGCGTCTTTTTACTCCTTTAAAATCATCAAAACCATTTTTAATTACTGCAATATCAAAATCTAATTCCAAGCCAACGCTAATTGCAGCTAAAGAATTTAATACATTATGTTTGCCAAGAGCTGGAATAGTAATATCTTGAAATATTTTAGTTTTAAGATTTTCTTCTGGCGATTTTGTGTAATCTTTAATTTTAAGATCAAATGTTGTTGAAGAGTTGTTAAATCTAATATTACAGGCTTGAATATTAGCGTCATCAGAATCAATTCCATAAGTGATGATTTTTCGTCCTAGAGTTGTTGTAGCGATATCTCTTACTATAGGATGATCGATGCATAATACGGCAAAACCGTAAAATGGCAAATTAGTAATAAAGCATTTAAATGGAGCATTTAGGCTATCAAAATCACCATAAAAATCAAGATGCTCAGGGTCAATATTAGTAATGATCGCAACTGTTGCAGGAATGTGAATGAAAGTTGCATCAGATTCATCAGCCTCAGCAATTAAATAATCACCAGAGCCGAGATAAGCATTAGTTGAACGATTATTTATAATACCACCATTAATCACCGTTGGGTGAAGTCTCGCAGCTTCAAATAAACAAGCAACCATTGATGTAGTGGTCGTTTTACCATGTGAACCAGAAACAGCAATTGAGCACTTAAAACGCATTAATTCAGCAAGCATTTCAGCTCTACGAATAATAGGAATTTTGTGCTCCCTAGCATATTGTAACTCAGGATTATTGAATTTTATTGCCGAAGAAATTACTACATATGAAACATTATTGATGTTTTTAGGATCATGCTTATTAAATACTTTCACCCCAAGTTTTTTTAATCGTTTGGTATTGTTATTTTCTGCTAAATCTGATCCTTGAATTTTGTAACCTAGATTATACATTACCTCAGCTATACCACTCATGCCGATACCACCAATACCAACAAAATGTAGGGTATTTAATAATCCCTTATTTCTTTTATTTTCTAGTAATAACACTTTATCCTTAATTATGAGTTTTTTAATAAAGGAATATATTACTTAACTACAGCAACAAATGCAACAGCAATCGGTTATTACTATATCAAGAACTGTAAAACTGCATTTAAAATGGATAAGGAATTGCAAACAAGAATTGAAATGACTATTATCTACCCACTAAACTTATTAAATAAATAATGGAGAATATATTATGAAGCTAGTTATAGATGGTATTGAATATGATAATAGCAAATTTACAGCTAATAACAACAAGTCTGGGCAAGAAAAACCTCACCCAAATTCAGAAATATCTGATAATTCTGTGCAACAGTCAGATAAACAGAAATATAAAAATAGAAAACAGGAAATAGGTGAGTTAAACATAAAATGTAAAAAATTAGATGATGGAATAATTGATGATACAGAAAAAATTAGACAGCTAAAAATCAAAGCAAAAAAGCAGAAAAGAGAATTAACTGATGACGAAAATAAAACCATTTCAGATCTTAAACAACAAATTCTAAAGGATAGAATGAAGAGTATGAAGTTAGGTGATGAGATTAATAAGCTTAATGAACAAAACATTGATTATTTGTTACAAATTGATAAACAACGAGAGGAGGATGAGAATAATGTAGATACTATAGGAGAGAACGATGCGTCTGATGATAATTGCTGTGTTGTAATGTAAATCTATAGTTAAATAGCTTGTCAATAGAAAAAAGCATCATATATGACAGCCTATAAGCTTTGAAAGAATTAGGATTCGTCATATATGGACGCTATGATAAAATCAAGTAGAAAAAATAAAAAAATATAAGTCTAAGGAATAATATAGAAGCT
>JABSSF010000087.1 GCA_013214485.1 Rickettsiaceae bacterium
TTCTGAATATTATTGGATATTTCTTTTTTCATTGAAAATCCCATATTTATATTCATTTGTCAAGTGAAATTACTATATTTAAATCTTTTTCAACCCCTTCACCATTTTTATACATGACAGCAAGACTATTTTGAGCAGAAGCATCCCCTTGATCTGCAGATTTTTGATATAATTCTGCTGCTTTTTTAAGATCTTTCTTAACACCATCTCCATTTTTATACATGACAGCAAGGTTATACTGAGCAGTAAGCATATCCCTGATCTGCCGCTTTTTGAAATAATCCCACAGATTTTTTAAGATCTTTGCTAACACCATCACCATGATAATACATTAAAGCAAGAATATTTTGAGCAGCAGCGTGTCCTTGATCTGCTGATTTTTGTAATAATTCAGCAGCTTTGACAAGATCTTTTTCAATATTTTCACCATCTTTATAACATAATGCCAGAGTAGTTTGAGCTGTGGGATCGTTCTTTTCATTAGCAAGCTTTTCCAGATTAGTAATGTCTGAACATGAGTAATTAATTTCTGGTTCACTGCATGAATTTAATAAAACAAAAAAACAAATCGTGATTATAATTTTCCAAGAAAAGAACTTATATTTATACATAATAATAATATTTAAATTATTTTGTATAAATATAACAAAAGTCATTTTCATTTCAACTATTAATATATAAAATTTTGTAAGAATTTAATGAAAGTTGATTGTAGTGCAACTAGAGCTAATTTAACTTTTAATTAATTATTGTATGTGTTTCTATTTTTGTAATCTGGTTAAAATATTGCCAAAGCCAATCTTGAAGCGGTTCCGCCGTTGTTTTTGAGACTTATTTTTTTATTATTTATTACCTGTTTTTAGATCGAAAAACGTATTTTAAACAAAATTTAACAGCTTTATTGTAACTATATCCTCTTCGGCTCTTATAAGACCTACTATATAACGCTTACTTAATTCGAAGTTCGCATTACTAATGAAGCCTATGATACTTTTAAGGGTTCGAACATTTCTGAAAAAAGGCAATTATTGAAGTTCATGTTCTCGAACCTTTTTCTGGGGCAGCGGAGTGCTAGAGTACAGCTGGGCTTTTCCATATCTAGTGAACTGGCAAAATTAACCAATTGTACCACTTGGCGGGGCATACAGTACGGGATACAAACCTTAAGTCAAAATAGGAATAAAATTGTGCAAATGTTTTTAGTTGGTTGAGTTAATTCTTATTCACTAGGTTAATTACCAAAATACCATTTTCGAATATAAATTAAAAATGTTATAACCTAATAGGTTATTTGTAAAAAAATGAATAACACAAAACCATTTTAAAAAGCTTCTTAATTAAAGTCGCTTAGGTCTTATATTAGGTTTATCAAAACTAATTGTACAAGCTATAATTTGCTGAATCTTGCCTACGATTTCTAGCTATTTGCATTATGTTTGCAATAATTTCATCGATTTGTTCATAGCTAAGTGAAACACCATACGGCGTTTTGACTGCATCACATAGAAAATCATCAATATCTTTTTCAACATCTTTTTGGACATTATCATCATTCCAAAAATCTACCTTCCAATGATTGTTAAAAATGTTTTGAACCTTTAAAGCTATCTTGCTTGCAATGGTCTCGATCAGATCTTTTTCTTTTAACAATTTTTCAAAATGCGGTTGTATTACACCATAATAGGCAGAAGCTTCATAATTACGACTTACATTATCAGGGACATCATCACGATCTTCAATAACAAATTTGTTCCGAATTTTGATAACTTCTTCAAAATATTCATATTCACTAATACGATTTAGTTTGAAATCATCTATAGCTTGTTGAATAAGCTTTGAGAATTTTTTATAAAAGGCGGGGGCTTGCCACTTTTTTTCAGTAATTATTTTTTTAGATGCATAAACAATAATATCTGCTCTAGTCTGATAAGATCTATTTTTATAAATTCCATAACCATTCTTTATAGCATTGAAACTTTGATCATCAAAAATATTGAATGGCTTATTAAGTTGTAAAACTTCATGAGCCTGAATATGAGTATCTAATAATTTTTTAATTTTGAGATCATGATCCAGAGAATATGTTTTTTCATTATATGTAGATTTGACCAATGATTTGAGTTTTTGAAAAAATTTCAAGTCATTCTTATAAGTTTGTAACTTATCTATATCTGTTTCCATAGTGAATTTATGTGTCGACAAGGCAATACCAAGTATTTTACTATATTCTGATAAGCACTTATAGAAATCTTGCCTTAAATGCTCGTCTGCCAACTGTCTTTCAAAATCATTTAAATCATACTCATTTTTTATATTACAGAATACATTCCAAAGATCTAAGTATTTTTGAGGAAGCATATTTACTTTCTCATTGACTGAAATAATAGCCCCTTCTAGATCTTTTCCATCAAAACCTCTAAGTACATCATATTGTTCCAAAGCTTTATTTAGCTCACCTAGAACATTGGCATAATCTATAATATACCCACAATCTTTACCCTCATATAATCGGTTAACACGGAAAATAGCTTGAAGTAAAGTATGTTCTTTAAGTGGTCGACAAAGATAAAGAACAGTATTTCTAGGAGCATTAAAACCTGTTAATAATTTATCAACAACTATCAAAATTTCTGGTTTCTCACTGTGTTTAAATTGATTTATAATTTCTTTGACGTATTTTTTTTCAGAGCCGAATCGTTGCATCATTTTATCCCAGAATATACAAACTTGATCTTCTGAATCCTTATTGATTTCATCATAGCCCTCTTGTTTATTAGGTGCAGAAATAATTACTTCAGATGTAACAAAACCGATCTCTTTAAGATATTCATGATATTTTAAAGCAGTAGCTTTGTTAGGAGCAACAAGTTGTGCTTTTAATCCAGTACCTTGCCAGTTTTCCCTATAATGTTCACTTATATCAAAAGCTCGCATATAAATAACTTGATCAGCATTGTTAAGTTTGCTAGCAGTGGCATATTTCCTTTTTAAATCTGTTTTTTCACTGTTTGTGAGTCCCGATGTATGACGTTCAAACCATAGATCAACGGCAGATTTATTTTGTATGATTTCTACATGTCGCCCTTCATAGAGGAGAGGTAATACAACTCCATCTTTAATCGCTTGCTTGAATGAGTACTGCGGTTCAATAGGTGTTCCAAATTTTTCAAAATTGTTTTTTTCTTTTGTCATCAATGGAGTTCCTGTAAATCCAATATAACAAGAATTAGGAAGCATTTGTCTCATTCTGGCAGCTAAAAAGCCAAAATTTGTACGATGACTTTCATCAACAAGTACAAACATATTGGCAGATTTATTAACATATTTTTCAGATTTTAATGCTTTATCAAATTTATGAATAAGTGTTGTGATGATATCAACGTTATTTTTGAGGTGTTGAACAAGGTTTTTGCCAGAAGTTGCTCTTTTGATATTTCTCCCACAATTAGCAAATGTTTCACTAATTTGTTTATCCAAATCATCTCTGTCGCTAACTATAATAATGCGTGGATTTATAATATTGTTATTCAATAAACGTGTTAGTAAAACCATGATTAAAGATTTACCAGCACCTGGACACTGCCAGATCATACCACCTGTTTTGGTATCATTTGCATTACGGTATTTGATTTGTGACATCGCTGATCGAATTACAAAAAATTGTGAATAACTAGCTATTTTTTTTATTCCTGCTTCAAAAATAGTAAAAGAATAGCTCAGTTCTAATAAACGATCTGGGTTACAAAGATTAAAAATTGTATTATCCTGTTTAGTCATTTCCCGATCATTCTTTTCAAGATTATCAAAATACTTTCTAGTAGATACATCTTTGCTAAAAAGCTCATCTTTCTGTACTTCTGATAAAGGGGTATTTACTAGGTTTATAATATGCTGATCTTTATTTTCTAATTCACGCCAAATCATCCAAAATTTCTTAGAGGAAGCTGGGGTTGCATACATAGCTGCATTTTTATTTATTCCTACAACAATCTGAACATAAGTAAAAAATCTTGGAATATAATCATTTCCTTGGTTACGAATATGCTGTTTTATAGTTTCTTCAATCTTTATATTAGGAGATTTACACTCAATAACACATAATGGGATACCGTTTACAAATAGCACAATATCTGGCCTAATTTTTTCAACGGAGTTAGAACGTTCATCTGTATATTCTGAAACAACATGAAAAACATTATTATTTAAATTTTGCCAGTCTATGTAATTCAAAGTAAAACTCCTCTTACATCCTTCTATAGGTTGTTCTAAAGATATACCCAAGGTAATAAGATCGTAAACAGTTTTATTAGTTTTCAGTAAACCATCATATTTAACATTTTTCAATCGTTTTACTGCTTGCTCGATATTATTTTCAGAAAATACATATTCATTGTTTTTATAATGAATACGATTTATGTTTTTCAGCTGTTGCCATAGAATATCTTCCAATAAAACGTTGCTGCTGTCACCGCCACGCATGGCTAAGGCTTTCTTTGCAGAAAGATACTTATATCCCATAGTAATCAATAATTGCAATGCTGGTATTTGTGACAAATATCTTTCATTAAATTTAATCTTAGCCATTATACAACCTCCTTATTTTTTACATGCCACTGACCACTTAGCAGCTTTTGCATCAGGCCACGTTTTTGCGTGCGATACTGATCAGCCAGCTTTTTGAGAAGGTTGATTTCTTCTTGAGCTGTGTTCAAAGTTTCCGCAATGCGTTTTTGTTCTTTAATTGGAGGAACTGTTATTTCAATACTCTGAAGTGTTCCAAGTTTAATGTAAGACATTGCTCCTTCTTGTTTTTCTTGGACAATCTTTTTTTGCAAGCTTCGTTTGAGGAAATAATTAAGGTATTTCGCATCTACGTCAGTAAAGTCATGTAGAATATATGTTCTCTGGTACGCCTCGAACTTTCCACGATACAAAATCGGGTTGCCAATATATCCATTTCCAGCGAGTAATATTGCTTCCATGTCATAAGAATAGCTATCACTGAAAGTATGGTCTTTTGCACAAGTAAAGAAAGGATAATTACCCTCAGGGTTTCCTTGATTAACGTCTTTTTTTCCTGTTCTAATTTTGCAAATATCAGGTAAAAACTTTTTACTATTCTGATATTCTTCTATAACTGATTTTAGTAATTTAGATTTCAACCACTCAAACTGATGCTCTTTGGCATCAATCAGCACTTCGGTTTTTTCGATAGCTATATCCCAATTACTAAAGAATTTCAGAAGTTTAGTTTGTTCAATTATACTTGGCAAAGGAAATCGAAGTTTTGATAGGATATTTTGATTTAAGTTAGAAATATTTGTACCTCGGCTATCTTTTTTGAGAACCTTTTTTAAGAGTTCGCCTTGCATTAATAGATTTATAAATTCGGGCTTTACTTGTTCAGATGTAAAGCGTGCACGAATTGTAAAGCCTGAAAAACTAATCTTTTCCCCACGGCAATGTACCAGCATACAACGACCAACTAAGGCCTTATTTCCATTGGATCGCACAAAAACTAAGTCACCATCATGTAAGTGATAAGAGCTATTAATTTCTTTTTTTGTATGAATCGTTGAAAATTTATCAACTTGGTCAAAAGTAGTTCTGTCTTGAAAATCCACAACTCTAAGAATTTTCAGCTCATATCCAGTTTTACCAGATTTGAAGTTGAGGCCATTCTTAAATTCAGCAATCGAGCCAAATGAAACCATTTCCCAATTACTCATCCCCACCTCCATCTTTTTTTTTGTATGATTTGCTGTTCTATGACTTTAATTAGATGATCTTGTAATTTTTGTTTATTCATGTAATTGTTTCCGACAATAATTTTGCCATTTGTCTGCGTACTACATCTAGTTCATTTTCAAGTATCTCAATTTCATTTTGGACTTCTGTAATATCAATCTCTGTTTCTTCTTCAAAAGTATCAACATAGCGAGGGATATTCAGGTTAAAATCATTCTCTTCGATCTCGTCATAACTAGCAAGATAAGCAAATTTCTCAATTGTTTCACGCTTTTCATATGCAGCTAAAATTCTATTAATATGCTCATCTAACAAGATGTTCTGGTTTTTACTGGGTTCATAATCATTGCTAGCATCGATGAATAATACATCTTTACAATCTTCTCTTACTCCTCCTTCTTCACGAGATCTATCAAAAACCAGGATTGCTACTGGAATAGATGTCGTTGGAAATAATTTGCTTGGTAAACCAATGACTGCATCTAATAGATTTTCTTCTATTAGGCTTTTTCTAATACGTCCTTCGGATGCTCCTCGAAATAAAACGCCATGTGGAACAACCACAGCAATACGCCCTTTTTTATCGATAGTAGCTGCAATCATGTGACTGATAAAAGCATAATCACCTTTAGATTTTGGTGGAACACCACGCTTGAAACGATTATAAATGTCTGTTTCTTCTGCACCCCATTTATCAAGAGAAAATGGCGGATTGGCAACAATATTATCAAATTTCATTAACTGATCACCCTTAACCAAAGCTGGTGATGTTAACGTATTACACCATTCGATACGGGCGGAATCTGTGTTATGCAGGAACATGTTCATCCGACATAAAGCCCATGTATTACCGTTAGATTCCATGCCATAAAGTGCATAATCTCGATCTCCTACAGTCTTAGCTGCTTCAATCAAGAGACCTCCTGAACCACAGGCTGGGTCACAAATACGTGCTCCTTTTTTGGGGTTGCAAAGCTTTGCAACTAATTTTGATACTTTATGTGGCGTATAAAATTCTCCAGCTTTTTTGCCAGCATCTGAAGCAAAGCGTTCAATCAGATAAATATATGTGTTACCAATTACATCTTCTGAAACTCGAGATGGACGCATATTTAATTTAGGCTTATTAAAATCCTCAAGGAGGGTTTTCAAACGGCGATTACGATCCACTGTGTTACCAAGATTAGACTCTGAATTAAAGTCAATCTTTCTAAATACACCTTTCAGCTTGGCTTCATTATCTGATTCGATGGCATCTAAAGCTTTGTTGATAAGTTCTCCAATGTTGTTTTCATTACGCTGATTGTAAAGGTAATAAAAGCTTGAGCCTTCAGGTAAAATAAAACGCTCCCGCTTTAGTTTACGCCGAATCCGATTCTTATCATCTCCATATTGATTACAGTATTGTTCATAATGATCTTGCCAAATATCTGAAATATATTTCAGGAAGAGCATCACTAAAATATAATCTTTATAACCTGTTGCATCCATTACGCCACGGAAAGTATCACAAGCAGCCCATACAGCATTATTAATATCTTGTTGTTTTATAGTTTCTTCTTTTGTCATTTATTATTCCTTTATTCTTAAGTTAGAGTTAACATAGATAAACTTAGTAGCATTAAGCTCAGCTTTTTGCTCATACAAATTTTTATACTTCTTAATTTTTTTCAATAAATACCGAATGTAATTGCAGAGAAAACTTTGTAAGGAAACTAGCAAAAATAACTTTAATATTTAAAAGTATAGTGCTATGATCTCATGTAATGGCACATTTAAGAAAATT
>JABSSF010000088.1 GCA_013214485.1 Rickettsiaceae bacterium
TTTAAAGTTTATAAGTCGTTAATTACGAACTGATTTACCTGCTCAAGTCTATCCCTTTTTCAAGTTATTTGACTATACATTTAAATCCTAGTAATTATTTCTATTTAAAACTACTTAAAATTCATTCAGAATATATTTTGACAGCTAGAGTTTAAGTAGTTATCATTAGGCAGGAGAAATTTAAATATATTATGAAACCACTAAATTTAATACTAATTCCATGCAAACTAATAATAGTAAACATATTATTTCTCAGTAATATTTACAACCTCTATGCTATAGGTGACCATGTCGAATTATATGATAAAGGAATGAGCTTAATTGCTAAAAATAAAAATCAACTAGCAATAGAGACCTTTGACCAAGCAATAAATGTAAAAAACGATTTTGCTAAAGCCTATCATGGCAAAGCTATAGCTATCGGTAATTTAGGTAATTTTGCTGAAGCACTCAAATATTTCGATTTAGCCATTAAATATAAACCTGATTTTGTGCAAAGCCATTATCAAAAAGCCATTGCACTTAATATCTTACAAAATTATCAAGAAGCAATAAAAGCTTATGATTTAGCTATTAAATATAAGCCTGATTTTCCTAGAGCTTATTTTTTAAGAGCTGTGTCCTTAGGGATTTTAGGTAAATATCAAGAAGCAATAGAATCTTACGATTTAGCTATTAAATATAAACCTGATTACGCTGAAAGCTATTATGGTAAAGGCAATATTTTATATATTTTAAAAAACTATCAAGAAGCAATCAATTCTTATAATTTAGCTATTAAATATAAGCCTGATTATAACCAGGCTCATCTTAAAAAAAAACATTGCTTAGAATATACCCAAAGCAAATAAAAGCCCAAGTTTTCATTCGCTTTAGCTATATATAAAAAAAATAACAAATCTTTAAAAAAATACTGTATACCTACATATCATCATTATGCAGATCTATATTATCATCGTTAGTAGGATCATCTCCTGAAAAACCTAAATCTTCACCTCCTGGTTCATGATTATTATCAGGCTCGTTAATGAGATCTCTACTAATATCTACTGGAACAAGATTGATATCACCATCCTGATTTATTGACAATTTTTGTGGACCATAACCATCATTATAAAACTCTACTTCCTTCTCTCCATCTTTTAATATTTGCTGTCCATTCAAAGTTACACTAGCTGATTTAATTACTATTTTTTCTCCAGTAACAAGTATCGCATCCTTACCATTAATATCACCATCAAGATATGTTCTTACATTAACTGTAGTATCATTAACCATACTTTCTTCTACTACAGCCTCTTCTTCACTATCATCATTTACATCAGTCATATTATTAACATTACCAGAAAATTCTTCAACCTCAGACTCAGCAGCTTGTAATACTTCTTCAATAGTTTGAATATCACGACTATTATTGGCAAATATTTTCCCATCTACATAATTACCATCAATTTGTGTTGCATAATGAAACATAAATTTTTGTCCTGGTTCAATAGGTTGATTAACATCAATTTCTCCACCAAATAAAGTTATATCATCATCTGCAATATTTTTAATAGTCATCGATGGCTCATGATCAAAAGAGTGTTTTTCAAGAATTATATCAGTTGCAAAATCCCCTATAGTTTTCGGTACGTATTCTAAATTTGTAATTTCTTGATCATTTATCCAGTGACCACTGACATTAGCGTCTTCAAATATTATTTTCCCCCCTGGAGGAACTATATAACCTGCTGGAATTTGCCCCTGAAGTGTGATGATATTTAATGTAGCATCTTTTTTTTCTATAAAATTACTTCCCATATTTTACTCCGCAAAATTAGTTTATATATCTTAATTATAACTTAATATTATTAACAAATAGTTAACTTTTGTGGGTTTTTAGATAAATATTTAATTTTATTGCTAATGAAAATTACTCAAAAACAAAAATTAGATTTGACTTAAGTTTTCTTAGTATATATACTAGAGCCAGTTTTAATTTAATACTTTTTTAATGAAATTATAAGTTTTTTAAGTGACTAAAATTATAAAATCAAAATATAAAGCTAGTAGAAGGCTTGGTAAGAGTATCTGGGGAAATAGTAAAGACCCAGTTCACACAAAAAATTATCGTCCAGGACAACATGGACCAAATGGCAGAGTTAAAGTTTCCGATTACGGCGAACATTTAAAAGCTAAACAAGAGGTAAGAGCTCATTATGGTCGTGTTACTGAGAAGCAATTTAAAAGGCTATTTGATTTAGCTCATAACATGAAGGGTAATACAGCAGAAAATTTTGCTGGGTTACTTGAAAGAAGATTAGATATGGTGGTTTATAGAATGAATTTAGCTCCAACCATATTTGCTGCAAGACAGCTAGTTTCTCATGGTCATGTCAGGTTAAACAATAAAAAAGTAAATATTGCTAGTATCAAGGTAAAAGAAGGAGATATTATAGAGTTAAAGGACTCATCAAAGCAGATAATAGTTTATATGGAGTCAATGCAACGTCAGGACAGAAACGTCCCTGATTATTTGACTGTTGATCCAACCGCTATGTCGGGTACATTTGTTAGGGTTCCAATGATTTCAGACATACCTTATCCATTCGAAGCAGATTTCAATAAAATTGTTGAGTATTATTCTCACTAATTTACAAAGTGCTTAACAAAGAAATTATATTAAATAACGAGCTAGAGACTACATCTTTAGCTCGGGACTTTGCTAAACATCTAAAAATTGGAGATATTGTTGTTTTTAAAGGAAATCTTGGCAGTGGTAAGACTTTCTTTTGTCGGCAAATTATTCAGACATTATGTGGCAATGATATAGTTGTTACTAGCCCAACTTATAATTTATTACAAACTTACCCTAATAATGATAATTCTTGTGAGATTTATCATTATGATCTTTATCGTTTAAAACACCCAGATGAAGTTATAGAATTAGCTATAGAAGAGGCTTTTTCTGCTAATATTACTTTAATAGAATGGCCTGAAATCATTGAAAATACATTACCTAAAAATCATATTGAAATTACTTTAGAAATTATTGATGATACTCGTCGTAAATGTATAGTTAAACATACCTCTTTCGAAACAGGAATAGGTGTGAGTATTTGATCTCAGCTTAAGGGTATATACCCAAAACAAATGAAAATCCAGATTTTTAAGTTTGACAATAGAACCATTATCTTTAAAAAAAAAATCTTCCAGATCACTGAATATACAAGGTTTTTTTAACTTGATCCTGCCTTAATTATTCGCCCTAAAAAAAACAGGATCTTCATTCGCTTTGGGTATAGTTGATTTAAACATTTATAGCTGCTTTTTTTACATAAAATAATTGTTGACTTTTGCTTTATTTTAGCACACAAGTTAAGGTAAATTTTAACAACAAATATAAGGAGTTTTTTATGAGTAAAAGTAAAGAAAAAGAAATGCAACAACGACTACATAACCTAAAGCAATCATTAATTGGTCAGAAAAATCACGACCACATTTATACTCAAATAAATGATTTAGTAAATTACCATAATAACAACTTAGAAATTGAAGAAGAGAAGGTAGATACTAAAATAATCATTATATGTATAATAAATGAATTTATTTACGATCAAGATTTAGTTACTGCTAAATATGCAGGAGATTTCGCTATAAAAAAAGGGCAATTTATTAATGACGATTTTAAAGAAATAGCAAGCATGTTTATTATACAGGATGAGGTAACTTCAGATACATTATCAGTCTTAATAAAGTTTCTGCAAAACTCCAATGTGTCATTTAGTAGTAAAGATTTTTCATTTATGCTAGATAGAGCCCTACCACCTGGGAAACAAGAAATAAATACTTTAATCAATTTTTTCAAACAAATGGACATAACTATTAACAGTAAAGATATAGAGAAAAACATTATTGAAGTAATAACGAAGATAAACGAAAATTATCAAAATTCTGATGCAAAAGCACATTCTACAGGACGTTATTTAGAAGGTATGAAATCATTATTTCCTTTGATGAATAATAGTTCTTTAGGTAAGATTCTACAACAAGTTTCTAAATACTTTCAATATACAAAAGCGCAAGAAATTATTGCAAGTATTTATAGTGAGAGAAAAACAAAAAATAACGATTTATCTGATTATGATTGCGATGGACAAATTTTTCTTAATCAAATGAATTTCTATGAATTAGTAAAAAGAGAATCTAATGAAAAGGAGATCACAAACTTTTTAAATACTAATAACACTCCAGTAAAACATGATTTTAATTTTTACTATATGTTATTGTTAAATAATGAATATCCAAAACAAGCAGAATTATTATTAAACAAATATGGTCATTGTCTGGAAGTAACGAAAACTATATTTAAAGATACATTAAACTGTATCCCGAAATTAGTCCATGTGATCTCAGATAAATCTGCTAAATTTATATCATATAGTGAGTTAAAATTGTTTGCTGGGGGATATAATCATATAGGTTTTCTTTTACAAACTCTAGCAGAAAATAAATCTATGGATGGAATTACATATATTGTAGAAACTTATAGCAACGATTTAAGACAAAGTCAATGTTATATACCAATTCCAGTTATAAAGTTTGCTGTAGAAAGTAGAAAATTATGTTTATTACTATTATCTATTAACAACGAAATATTAAACCAAGGGTTTAGCTTCGCTTTACATAAAGATATAGAATTAGCAAAACTTATAGCAATAGAATATGCAAATAGTGGGGCATTAAACGTAAATAAATATGCTTTCTCATTAATTATAGATAAAGATCAGGACTTATTTAAATTATTAATAGAAAGTAAATGTAGTGATTCCTTCGATGATACAGCAATAACAGAGCTTTTCACAGACATAGTTAATAATGGTATTACACAATTAGTAGTACCTATGACAGATAAATTTGATTATATTAATTTTAGTGATCACTTCACTTATAATAAAGCTATAAATTCAAAACATATGGAGTTAATTAAATTAGCTATAGAAAAATATAAGATTTTTCCTAATGATCTTGACTTAGAAAAAATACTAAAGATAAAAAATCTAGATTTAGCTACTGCCGTTATTGAATGTAAAATTAACCTAGGTGATGATATAAATATACCATCTTCCTTTTTAGAAGAAACTTTAAAATTAGTTAAAGATGCAAAACTGATAGAACCTAGAACTAAATTTCTTAATAATATTCCTGTGATAAAGCTCTTTAATGAAAGTGATCAGGCAAAATTTTTAAAAGAAATACAACAACAATATGAAGCGGAGCTTGATAGCAATAATTGTTTGTTAACAGGATATACTAAACTTGCATTAAAAGATAGTAATGTCAATACAGTATCAATAGACATAATTGCATTATTAGCATTATATTATTGTGGCACATATTCTAAAGTTCAATATTGTTATAATAATATTGACTACCATACTAATAACGATGAAATAGTAAATTTAAATGGTGTTAATGATGATAATTTAAATTACTTCATCGAGTAGCCAGATCTATACTCAAGACAAATGAAAAACTTGTTTTTTATTCGTCTTGGGTATGTATTCCTTACCTTCTAGCTAAATGACTATAATCATCATATTCTAACTCAGCTTGTTTTACTGGGAATATTTTGTTATTAACATAATACTCAAGTAACGAAATTAATCCTTGCTTATGTTGCGCTAACTCCTCAGCTGTCAAGGTTATTGCCTGTGTTTTGATATAAGGCTCATTATGATTAATTTTGACATATAACAAGCTTTTGATGCCAGTAATTTCAATACCAAAACCACCTTGAAGTAAAATCAAAGCTGCAATAACTAATTGCGGTGATAACCCAGATGCTACTTCACTTTTACTTGGCATTGCTCCTGTTTTATAATCAATGATTACAGCTTCCCTATTTTCATCGATTTCTATTCTATCAGCAATACTAGTAACTACTATATCCTTACCTGCGATATTAAGCATCATTTTGCCTTTAATTTCGCTGTAAGTTTCCATTGCTAATCTACGACGTCCTTCATCAAATTCAATAAATTCTGAGGCAATAGCTGTAAGCTTAATTTTCCAATTTTTTTTAATATATTCTGGGAAAATGCTATTTTCTAAAATATCATTAGCAATACTTAACAAACATTCTACCCCATAACCATTTTCCTCAGCGTAATTCTTATTATATAAATCCACTACATTATGAAAAAAATTACCAAATTCTGCTAAGCTGGGTTTTTCTTCTATTTCTACTTCTGGCCTTAGCTTTAAAATCTTTTTAGCATAAAAATTATATGGGCTGCGTAATAATAATTCAACATCAGTTGCTGAAACATATTCTGGAAAAGCATCTACAGTAATATATTTTTCATTCTCATTTTCTTCAGTTAAATGCCGACTACTATTAACTGCAATATTTTCGATTTTTAATTTACTACCTAAAATATGCTTTAATCTGAGCATAAATGTCGAAATTAAGGACAATTTATTATTTACCTGTTTTTTTGCTCTAGTTATTACAACTTCTTTATTATGTAGATTAAGATAAAAATTATATAACCCACTGCCAAATTTAGCGCACCATGAATGGATGGATAATTCTTCCTGCATATGTTTGTTAAGCCAAGGATTATTACTAGCATTAGCTGGCAGTGAACCTTCATTTAAATCTGCCATCATCACTAAGTCAAAATTAACTAATGCAACATCAGCAGGTTTACATAAAGTAATTCTAGTATCTTCTACAGGATTATAAACTCTTCCTCCCTTTAAAATAGCTCGTAAAATTTCTGGAAATTCTGCTAAATCTTGAATTTGCCACTGCCAATTAATTTTTAATATTTCAAATAAAGATTCTGATAATTTATAACAATCATTTTCTTGCCATATTTTAGGATAAATCGCTTCTGTAGTTTTAATAACTTGTTTTAAAATATTATTAAAACTACGATCCTTAAACTCTATATCTAAACCATTAGATAACTCAGTAAAATAATTTATTACTTCCTGGTTTCCTTCTTTAGCAACTAATTCCTTTATTTCAGCATAGCTATTAATAAAGCGATTATTTTTAATAATTGTATTTTTTAATTTATCTACTAGAACAGAATTAACTAATGGATCACTTAATAAAGAAAAAAATCTTTGTAAATGAAATTCATCGCAAATTAATTTAGCAACCTCTGTTAGTAAATAAACAGCCCCTAACTTTAAAATATCTTCACCAATAAGATCATTATATTGTAATAAATATTTGCTAAGACAATTACTATAATATTCCTTAGCCTTACTACTATTAATAATAATAGCAATATTTGCTTCAGGATTATTATCAATATAATGACGACAATTTGCCGCAATAAATTCTGCTTCTGAAATATTATTGTCAAATTCAATATATTTTATATCCATGCCTAAAGGCTTATCAGTTAAAGATATATTTGTTGCTGGCTGTAGTAAATTATCTAAGATCCCTGCTTTGTATGAGCCA
>JABSSF010000089.1 GCA_013214485.1 Rickettsiaceae bacterium
TGCTGTAGAGGTACTCTTCCTCTTTGTAATTATGATGCTAAATATTAAATTTACTGAATTTAAGTCAGCAATAGGCGCTGAAATGTCTTTTGCAGCAACCATTATGTTATTATTATTTGCCGATCTCGCTGTGATTATTCTTCTTGGTACTAAGGTTATTACTTTACCTGGTAATAACGAATTTAGTATTTTACCAGAAATAAGTAACGCTCATGCCATTGGCAATCTATTATATACAACTTTCATTTTACCTTTTCAAACAGCAGGATTGGTACTGTTTGTAGCAATGGTAGCTAGCATTAGTTTAACCTTACGTTTACGTCCTGGAGTAAAAAGACAAAATGTAGCTCAGCAAATGAGGCGTAATAAAGAAAACAGCTTAAGGCTTGAGAAAGTAAAATTAAAATCTGGAATAAGTGACTTGAATTATGACGATTAGTGAAATTTCTTTAGAACATTATTTAATCCTAGCAGCCTTATTATTTGGCATAGGTGTTATGGGATTATTTATGAATCGTAAAAATGTTATTCACATTTTAATGTCAATTGAACTGATGTTACTAGCAATTAATATCAATTTTGTAGCTTTCTCAGTTTATTTGCAAAATATTGTTGGACAAATATTTAGTCTTATTATTCTAGCAATTGCTGCTGCTGAAATTTCCATCGGTCTTGCTATTTTGGTGTTATATTTCCGTAATAGGGATTCCATAGAAATAGAAGATATTAATCAGATGAGGGGGTAAATATGTTATATTTTCTACCAATATTCATTATATTCCTGCCACTAATTGCAAGCATCATTAATGGGATATATTGCAAAAAAATATCAAATTGCTTAGCCAGTAAAATTTCTAGTTTTGCCATAATCATTTCAGCAATTTTAGCTGCGATTATTTTTGTTCATAGTGGTATAGATAAAAACACTATTCATATTATTCTTGCTAATTGGATAACAATTGATAGTTTCAATATAAGCTGGTCAATTTATGTTGACCAATTAACCGCTATCATGCTAGTAGTAGTTACTTTTGTCTCAGCAGTAGTACATATATATTCTATCGGCTACATGGCAGATGATGATAATTTACCAAAATTCTTATCATTCCTTTCTTTATTTACATTTTTTATGTTGATGCTTATTACTGCTGATAATTTCTTACAACTATTCTGTGGTTGGGAAGGGGTTGGTTTATGCTCCTATTTACTTATTGGTTATTATTTTCATAAAAACTCAGCAAATAATGCAGCTATAAAAGCTTTTGTCGTTAATAGGGTTGGTGATTTTGCTTTTATAATTGGCATCGTAATTATTGCACTTAATATTGGTAGTATTACTTTTGAAACTGTCTTTGATCAAGTAAACGTACTTACTAATCAATTTATTTACTTTTTTGATTACGAATTTACTATGCTTGACGTTGTGTGTTTATTATTATTTATTGGTTGTATGGGTAAATCTGCCCAAATAGGACTTCATGTTTGGCTACCTGATGCAATGGAAGGCCCTACCCCAGTATCAGCATTAATCCACGCAGCCACTATGGTTACTGCTGGAGTATTTTTAGTTGTTCGTTGTTCTTTTATGTTTGAATATAGTCAGGTAGTTTTAACTTTAATTACTATCATTGGGGCAATTACATGTCTATTTGCAGCTTTAGTTGCTATTAGTCAAACTGATATAAAAAGAGTTATTGCTTATTCAACATGTAGTCAATTAGGTTACATGTTCTTTGCTTGTGGAGTATCGGCATATCAAGCAGCTATATTTCATTTAGCTACACATGGTTTCTTTAAAGCTTTATTATTCTTATCAGCAGGTAGTGTTATTCATGCTTGTCATAGTCAAGAATTACATGAAATGGGAGGCTTACGCCGTAAATTACCAATTACTTATGCTAATTTCTGGATTGGTTCTTTAGCTATTATTGGTATATATCCATTTGCAGGATTTTATTCCAAGGATTTAATTTTAGAATCAGCTTATGGCACCAGCAGTGCTGGCAACTTTGCTTTTATTTTAGGTATAATTGCTGCTATTCTAACTGCTATTTATTCCCTTAAAATAATTATTCTAGCTTTCCACGGTAAAACTAAATTAAAAGATAAAGATTTTTCCCATGCTCACGAATCACCTGCAATTATGAATATACCACTAATAATACTTACTGCTGGGGCATTATTCTCTGGAATGTTTGGCTATTATATTTTAGACATTGGCAATTCGTTTGGTTATTTTGCAGGTAGTATCTTTAATTTAGATACACCAGAACATGAACACCACTTAGAACCTATTATTAAATATCTACCACTTATTGTTGGAATAGCTGGTTCTTTAATTGGTATCATAGCTTTTAAAACAACTATTTATAATTGGCTAGCTACTAACTTTAAATTTATTTATAATATTTTAAAAAATAAATTTTATTTTGATGAATTATATGACAAAATTTTTGTTTGTCCAACTAAAATATTAAGTAATTTTTCAGCTATTTTTGATAATAAATTTATTGACAGATTTGGACCTAATGGTTTCAGTAAAATAACTAACGGCTTTAGCTGGTGTATGTGTCAAGTCCAAACTGGTTATATATTTAATTATGCATTTTATATAATTATGGCAATTATATTTTGCATAACAATATTTATCGTGAAATATTTACCTATTTTGTGGAGTGCATAAATGGCAGGTTTACCAATTTTATCAATTAGTATTTTATTACCACTATTTAGTGCTTTGTTTATAACGTTTTTCATTAATCATCGTAAGCCAAAAAAGCAAAATTATGCTAAATATACGGCTATACTAAGTTCGGCATTAACTTTAATTGCTACAATTTATTTATTATTTAGTTTTGATAGTACTCAAGTAGAATTTCAATTTGTTGAACGTTATATATGGGTCAATTCTATTGGTTTAGAATTTTATGTCGGTGTTGACGGTATCTCGATATTTTTCATTTTCTTAACTGCATTACTTACTCTTATTTGTATCGTTGCAAGTCTTTTCACTATTAATAAACATATCAAAGAATATCTATTATGCTTTTTATTAATGGAATCCTTTTGTATCGGAGCTTTTTCTGCTCTTAACTTATTATTATTTTATGGATTCTTTGAAGTAATATTAATTCCAATGTATATTATTATTGGAGTATGGGGTGGAGAAAATCGAATTTATGCTGCAGTGAAATTTTTCCTCTATACTTTCTTTGGTTCCGTATTCTTATTAATAGCTATAATATATATTTATACTGAAGTTGGAACCTTTAGCATGGATGAATTATTTCATTTAGTTCCAGAAATACCATTCCATATACAACAAATTTTATGGCTTGCAACCTTTATTTCTTTTGCTATTAAAGTACCAATGGTTCCTTTTCATACTTGGTTACCTGATGCTCACGTACAAGCACCAACTGGTGGGTCGATGATTCTAGCTGGAATATTATTAAAACTTGGTGGTTATGCTTTTATTAGAGTTTCTTTATCAATGTTACCTCAAGCTTCGATTTGGTTTTCACCTTATGTAATTTGGTTAAGTGGTTTTGCAGTTATTTATGCCTCACTTGTCGCTTTAGCACAAAAGGACATGAAAAAAATGATCGCTTATTCTTCTGTTGCCCATATGGGTTACGTTACCGCAGGAATCTTTAGTTTTACTCAGCTAGGAATTAGCGGAGCAATATTTCAAATGATCAGTCATGGTTTAGTATCTAGTGCTTTGTTCTTAATCGTTGGCATTTTATATGAACGTAATCATACTAAAGAAATTAGCAAATATGGTGGTGTTGCTGTACCAATGCCAATTTTAGCTACTTTATTCATGGTAGCAATGCTTGGCTCGATTGGCCTTCCTGGACTTAGTGGCTTTGTCGGAGAATTTTTAAGTATAGTTGGTATTTATCAGGTTGATCCATTAATGGGGGTAATTTGTGCTTTTGGTGTAATACTTGGTGCAGTTTATATGTTAAAACTTTATCGTCATATAATGTTTGGTATACCTAGTAATAAAGAAATTCTAAAATTTCCAGATATATATTTATATGAAAAATTTGCCTTAGTCCCGTTAATTATTTTAATAATATATATCGGAATTAACCCTGATAGTGTTTTATCAGTAATTAATTTATCAGCTAAGGATTTATCAATTGCAGCTGAATTGTAACAATAATTTAGGAAATAAAAATGATAGCTAATTTTACTATATTAATATCAGAAATATTATTGGTAGCCGTGGTGTTATTAATGCAGATTCTAGCCGTAATTTATAGAGCATGTCGGCAACAAATTATTTCACTAACATTACTTTTTACTTTTGCGATCCTTTTTTATATGGGATATTTCATTGATGTTCCCGCCTCAACTGGTTTTTCAGGATCATATGAAATATCTTCCCATATAATATTTTATAAATCATTAATTTTGGTTTTAGCAATAATGAGTATTGTTATTTACCGTAATCTACAAGTAATGACTGATAGTCATTTAAAAATGGAATTTATTACTCTAGTACTACTCTCAACACTTGGAACATTTATTGCAATTTCTGCTCGTGATTTTTTGATTTTATTTTGTGGCCTTGAATTACAAGCTTTATCTGGTTATGCACTTGCTGCATTTAATTCTAAAGAATGTAAGTCATCTGAAGCTGGTCTTAAATATTTTGTCCTTGGGGCTTTAATGAGTGCTTTAATGTTATTTGGCATTTCATTTTTATATGGTTTTAGCGGCAGCATAAACTTTCATGAAATAGAAATGAGTTTAAATAATCATGTTCCTAATATTGGCGTTATTGTTGGAGCAATATTAGTAGTTGCTGCAATATTATTTAAACTATCTGCAGCACCATTACATATATGGACTCCTGATGTTTATGAAGGAGCTCCAGTTGCTTCTGTTACTTTTTTTGCTGTAGCACAGAAAGTTGGTATGTTAGTAGTTTTATTGAATATTCTAGGTCTAGTTATTGGCGATTATACTAGTATTTCCGTAGATATTATTAAAATAGTAGCTATTCTTTCAATGGTTGTTGGTGCTTTAGGAGCTATCAGGCAACATTCCTTAAAAAGACTGATGGCATATAGTACAGTACTTAATGTTGGTTATGTATTAGTTGGAGTAGCTTTAAATACAGCTATTGGAAAATATGCAGCTTTTATTTATATGTTTATATATGTAATGGGAGTAATTGGTTTTTTCTCTTGCTTAGTTTCTTTATTTGGACAAAATGCTGATAATGCTACCTTTGATGATCTTAAAGCTGTTGCTAGTAAAAGAAAAGCCTTAGCTACTTGTATTGCAATTATTATGTTTTCGATGATTGGTTTGCCACCATTAGCGGGTTTCTTTGGCAAATATTATGTCTTTTATAACGCTGTTAAGCAAGGTGAATTCACCTTAGCTATTCTCGGTGTTTTAACTAGCGTCATTGCGGCATTTTATTACTTAAAAGTAATAAAGATTATGTATTTCGTAGAATCAGATATAGAAATGAAAATTATCCCAACTAATAGAGGGTTATCAATAATTTCTGGTATTTCAGTTGCATTTATTTTATTTTTTGCTGCTGTTGCCCCATCTTATATTTTATGATTTTCTTGTTAATGTTATAAATATAAAGAATTAATTTAAATACTATTAATGAGATAAGGATTTATAGATGAATTTTTCATGGCTTATGCAATATGATCTATTAACCTTTGCGTCATTAGACAGCACCAATACTGAGGCTTTAAAATTAGCTAGAGCTGGAGTAAAAGGTAATTATGTTATTGTTGCTAAAGATCAAAAAGGTGGCCGTGGTAGAAATGGTAAATCTTGGACAAATGCCCCAGGTAACTTATATTGTTCTATATTGCTAGAGGTAAATTTACCTCTTAAAACATTACCACAAATATCTTTTATTACCGCAAACGCAGTATATGAATCTATAGAACTACTAAAAAACAAATCAAATTCACCAGCAAAAATTGCTTTAAAGTGGCCTAATGATGTTTTTATACATGGTAAAAAAGTTGCTGGAATTTTGTTAGAATCATTAAATTACAGCAAGAAGCAATATATAGTAATTGGCATTGGAGTCAATGTAGTATCTATTCCTAAAATTAACAACTATCCTGTAACAAGTTTAATCAAGGAGGGCATTCCAGTACAAAATGCTAATGAATTTCTAAATATTTTAATTTGTAAATTTGACAATTTATTTAATAGCTGGAAGAAGGAGCCGAATTTTACTGATATTAGAGCAGCATGGCTCAGTAGAGCATTAAATCTTAACGAAAAGATTACCATAATGGATGGGGGTAATAAAGTTGCAGGAATTTTCAGAGATATTGATATGAATGGTAGTTTATTATTAGAACTATCAGATGGAGAAATTAAAAAATTTCATGCTGGAGAAATAATTACAGAACAAATTTAAATAAATAATATGATTTACATAATAATTGCAAGTACTTTAACTCTTTTAGTTCTTTGTTTAGGTGTTTTATCCATGGCACTTGGTAATAAGATTAGTCATAAATATGGCACTAAACTCATGTCTTTAAGAGTTTTCTTTCAAGCATTAGCAATTTTTGTTTTGTTAATAATTTATGCTGTTTATTAATTATATTTAAAACGAACAAAGATCCTGTTTTTTTAATAAAAATCAGGTACATCTGGGGGATCTCTCCTCTTTGAAACACTAAGTTTTTTTAGCATTTTACTATATCCACAAAACATGTGGATAACTATGTGAATAATCTGGGTATTTAAAGCGGAATTGCCAGTAGTTATATAGTAGCTATATACAATGATTAAAAAATGAGCGTTGCTCTGTAACCCGCATACATACCGTTAATTACCTGAAATCACCTTAACGTTTCGTTAAATCATTATTTAATATTTAGTAGTAATTAGCGCTATTGTGCATAAGTTAAGGCTTACAGTCAATTTTTAGCAAATTTTGAGGTATTTTTACTGTCTTTTTCACCCATTAGTATTCTTAAAAAGCTAAACAAAATAATAATTTGCAAATAACTGAAATGTTACTTGCAAAACAGGGAATAATTATGTATAAATAGGACATATTTGAGAAAGTCCTAGATCTAATTTCCTAGTATTAAAAATATATTATGGTTTTTAGTCGGCAAACGGACATAATAATTTTCATGGCCCCTTCGTCTAGCGGTTAGGACATCACCCTTTCACGGTGAAAACACGGGTTCAATTCCCGTAGGGGTCACCAAATCTTGTGAGTTTCTTAATTTTTATGAACTGATAAAGCGGTGGTTGTCGCTTGAATTTTTTGTTTATGGCCATTTAATTTGAGGCTTGCCAAAAACAAAGCTTTTAAAAAGATTCCGTATTATTATAAATTGAATTTAATAGAGAAACTAAACTTCTTCCCATTGCATATGCTAGATTCACTGGAACAGCATTACCTATCTGCTTGTATTGATTACCAATAGACCCTA
>JABSSF010000009.1 GCA_013214485.1 Rickettsiaceae bacterium
TAAATGAGTCATTTAAAGGAGAGTGGAATTACATTATAAAACCTATTAAATATTAAAGTTATTTTTGCAAGCTTCCTGAGGATTCCCTGGATTATCATAATGTACATTGATATCCACTACCATACCTTTTGTCAACAGATATTTCCTGCTAAATTCCTCTATTAATTGATGATTTTGTTCTTTTGATAATTCTATTGGTAAGGCTAACATTATCTTTCTTGCCGTCTGAGAATTATGCCTTAATTCCACCTCTTCACATTTATTCCACAAAACCTCACGATCATATACCCATTCTGGAGCGTTTTCTGGAGCTATTATTTTACTAAATGTCAGTCCTTTTCTTTTTCGATAATCATATATCTTATATCCTCTTCCTTGTCTCTTTCCCCCAGTTTTCACATTTTTAAAATATAACTTTAACTTACTTCGAGAATTATAAGCGCTTGTAGCAACTGCATTTCTACCTAAGCTCCTTTTAACCATACTTATATTCATACTATATATAGCCATTTTAACCTATCCTTACATTAAATTTTACTCTAAGTTTACTACTATAACATTTCTCTTCTATCTTTCCAACTATTTTTTATACCTAAAGTTATTTTCCTGAGCGGAGAGAATGGAGTAATTCCTTTCTCCGCTATAGTGCGCTTATTTTTTTGACAATCCATTACCCCCTACATAGCTACTTATAGCTAGTAAAAAAAACTAAACACCCTCCTTTTACCATTTATACCTTAAGTTATAAATCCTATTGTAGAATAAATTTTTTTTCCTTGGAAGCAGTTGATAGAATAATAAAAATAAAATTTAAATCCAAGTGACAAACCGCTTTTAACTTGAAAAAGAGATAGGCTTGAACAGGTAAATCAGCTCGCAATGAAGGTTTGGGCGCATCGTGAACAGTCACAGATCACTTTGATTATCCAAAATTGGTGTTTAAAATGTTAATCAATTAAATCTAACACCCACTCTTGCAGGGCTGATTCATTATTAAAATCCCCTTCAAAAATTTCTTTAGGAATGAATTCATTACCAATATTACTTACTGGTTGTACTCTTAGCTGCACAGATATTTGAAAAATAAAATCTTTACTAGGAGAACTTATAGATCTTTTCTTGGAATAAAACCCTTGGATTCCTGTAGGAGAACCAAGCTGCTTGACTTTAGGTATCTGTAACATTTCACGAACAAACATCCAACAATTACTAGTACAGAAATTATCAGTTAATACATATACTCTAGCGGTAACTTTGTCTTGATGCTGGTTAGTAAATAAATTTTTATCTTCATCATAAACACTCCATTGTTTTTCAAAGAATAAAGCTTGTTTACTGATTAATTTTACATATTCTTTAATTTCATTACGCCCATGGTGTTTTTTAAATTCTGGCAAATTACCTTTACTTACTCTTATTTTTCTAATCCAAGATTTATTATA
The DNA here is from genome assembly GCA_013214485.1 of Rickettsiaceae bacterium. Classification (GTDB taxonomy): domain Bacteria; phylum Pseudomonadota; class Alphaproteobacteria; order Rickettsiales; family Rickettsiaceae; genus JABSSF01. The sequence continues at coordinate 1,443 of JABSSF010000009.1, forward strand.
GTCATGTTTATCACCTAAGGATTTTAGATATTGATCTCCCCAAAGATTTCTAAGTACAGTACGCTGCCAAAATGAACTTCCTTCCTTATTACCTCTAATATCAAAAACAATAAAGTCTTTGTTACGGTAAGAATATAATGAAGTAAGTATTTTTTGAAAAATCTTTTGTTGTTTTAAACTTGGTGCAAAAGTGGGTATTCTAATCCAAATTCCTTTATTATCAGCTAATTCATGTACATGAAAATTCCCCAGTAATGGTTTACGAATTTTGTTTGCTGACTGTAATGCGGTGTTAGTTAATTCAGTATATTTAAGAGTAATATGCTTGTCTTTACCTTTATGCTTTACAGTAATTTTTTTAGGTATTGGAATAAAATTATTACCATCTACCACCAACATATATATGCTAGCTATTTTTTTAGCTATTTCAGTTTTTGCTTTAGCATAAAAAGGTAATAAATACTGTCTATAATATTCATAAGCAGTAATATCATCAACTGAGATAAGTTCATCCCCTACTTCAATATCTTCAAGATAAGAAATATTATGATTACGATAAATGATTAAATATTTATTACCAATTTTAGCACTAAGTAATCCAGGATATAATTCTTTGGGTAATTCCAATTTATCTCTAACTACCCCAATACTATTATCATGAAAACCATTAATATAATATTTCATCAAATAGTAACAATCATTTTTATCATTAATATAATTAATTAAATCCTTACTATTTTGATATCCTTCTTCTAACCAATTAAGAAACTTAACATCCTGACTATTGGCAAAACCTGCAGAATTTTGTCTAAAAGTAACATACAAAAAATCTAAATCAGTGCGACAGCGCTTTTGATATTTATTATAATCACTTGTCTCTTTTTTAAGATCATCCTTAGCAATAGCTACATTATTTATAGCCATTATAAATAAATTAAATAAAAATATAAATTTAACTAGTTTCATTATTTATAATTATCTTTTTTAACAGCCGCAAACACTCGTACCTATTAAACAATTATAAATCATCGGAATATTTGGTGCGAGTTTTCAATTAAAAGATAAGAAATCCAGATAAAGATTTACTAAATAAAGTAGCATTAATGTATCGTACACTTTTTCAATTCATTAATCATTTCACGATATTTATAATAAAAATGCTGGCTTTTTTCGATACCTAACGTAGTATCAACATGCCAATTTTCACTATCTAATTGTACTATAGGATTGGTAAATTTTTGATATAAGGCTGTATCTTGCGTAAGATCTAACACTATACATTGTGATGGATCATCATTTAATTTACTATGTATTTGCCAAATATATTTTAAACTAACATTGGAATTATGATACATTCTAGAAACGTTACTATATCCTTGAAAAAAATGTTCTAAACTATCATTAAACAAAACAATTTTTTTTGTTTCCTTAATAACCTTATCCTTAGCAACTTTTAATTCAGCTAATTGTTCCATAGATTTAAATAAATTCTTACTAATTACTGGTTTTAACTCTGGAAAAAATACTGCAAGTTCTTCGGCAAGTAATTGGCTGAATTTCATTACATTATCTAGATCAAGCCAAAAATGCCAATTAACTTTATCATCAGCTCCTTGAAAATCTAGTGCTTCTAGATCACTAATTCGTAGTTTTATCGCATGACTATTTTCTAACATCTTGCTAATAAAACCATCAAAATTTTCATCAATATATATTACCATTGTCGCATTTGCCACTTGTTCTAAATCGCTTGGTTTCGCATGATAATGATGCGGGCAACCATCTGCTATATCAATAGCCGTTACTTTTGCAGCATCACCAACTAACATTGAAACTATACTAGCAATTGGGTTTATACTAGCTACTATTTTAATTTCAGCCAATGCTTTGCCATGAAATAATAGTAAAATCAGTAATATTATAAATTTATTTTTCATAGTATTTAATCATCCTTAATAATTGTCTTTTTTCCAAAGTAAAATTACTATTTAACCATTTTAGCTCTAAAAAGCGTATCACTTTACCTATTTTCTCATTTTCAATGCCTTGTTGCATAACTATGTTGCCATTTATGGGGAAAACTGGTTTTTTACGTTTAATTAAATTTTTATATAAAGCTGTTAGTTTTATTTTGTTTCTCAAAAAACAAGCAGCAAAAATAAAATACTGAGCAAAATTATCATATTGTAACCAAATTTTTTGTAACATCGGTCTAAATTCACCAAAATTAGTACATTTGGTTAATTCTAACATTTGACAAATTACCTTTACCTCTTGCCGTGAAAATTTTAAATTAATTAACTTAGCTTGATCAATATTATCTAAACTACTAAATAATAATGCGTAATTGGTAATATACGATATTTCTTTCTTAATTATTTCTTTAGCAAATTGGTTACTTGCGGCAAATAACTCTGGATTATATTCCGTTATTGGAAAAATCTGCTGTATTATTCCAGCATTATACATCTTCTCAAGAGTATCTTTTGCATTTTCCTTAATTATTATCCTATCCATTTCAGATTTAATCCTTTCTCTAGATAATTTATTTAGCCCTGCTTTATGTGTACTACAAGCAGCTAAACAATCCTTGTCAAAATTTTTAGCATAACTTGCAGAAAAACGAAAAAAACGTAAAATTCGTAAATAATCTTCAGTAATGCGTTCTTCAGGGTTACCGATAAATATTACTTTTTTATTTTGTAAATCTGCAAAACCATTAAAATAATCGTATATTTTATGTTCAAATGGACAGTAGCTAAGAGCATTAATAGTAAAATCGCGACGGCTTGCATCTATAGCAAAATCATTAGTAAAAGAAACATTTGCATGACGGCCATCACAGTTGAAGTCATTGCGAAGTGTAGTAATTTCAAAAAGTTCCCCAGATATATATGCACCAACAGTACCAAATGTTATACCTATTGGAATGACTTTTACCTTATTTGTTTTTAATACCTCAATTACTTGCTCAGGTAATAAATCCGTAACAATGTCAACATCACCTTTATAAATTCCAAGTAAACTATCTCGAACTATCCCGCCAATTAAACGTACCTGACCAGATGCTGATTTTAAGTAATTGACTATTTTTAAATAATTTCGTGAATTGATTTTAAGTTGCTTTTCGTAAATATTCATTATAATGTTTAGCCTATATATATCTAACTAAGCATTATACAGTAATTATACTAAAAATAGTATCAATTTTTTTCAAAAAATAATTTTTCTAGTTTTCCTCTAGATTGCTCTACAAGCCAGCTAGCTTGAGTAAGTTTTCCAAGGTCAGCTAATCTTGTGGCACTTTCAACTGGTCCTACAGTAAATAACTCATTGAGATTATCATCTAGTTCAGCTTGCTGAAGTTGATTATCATGTGTAGCTTGCTCAATACGTTTCTGATCTTGTCCTATAGTAATTTCAAGCTCTACAAATTCTTGTGTGGCCTGATGTACTGCATCATGATAAGGTGCCTCATCTCCTCTCTCTTTATAGACATTAATAGCACCAATAATTTTACATATTGCTGGATCAGCTGGATGAAGCCTATTTTTAGGTATTTCATGTTGAACATCATCAGAAAGTTTCACTGTCGCATTATTAGCGATAGCTTCAGTATAATTACCAGTTGCAGTATAATTATCACCAATAATATTAGATCTTTCTCTTAAAGCGCCTTTTTCAACTGGAGCTTTATCAGTATTTTTACCACCGAAAAGATAATTACCCTCAACACCTTGCTTACGTAGAATTTTATTAATTTCATCTAGTGCGTTATCGGCTTTCTGTTCTTTTGTTCCAGCAAAGTCATGAGTTTTTGTTACATTTACCTGAAATTCTTGGAAAACCTTCTTAATTTCCGCTAAAGCGTTAAGCTGTTCTTTAGCATCTTTACTTGCTTTTATATTGGTAATTTTATATTGTTCATATTTAACAGCTGTTTTTTTCATTGTAGTATATTCATCATTTAAACCAGCAGCAGAAATTTCTACAAAATTTTTATATTTATTATATTCACCATCTGTTAACTGCTTCGCAGTATTGACATATTTATTGTATAATTTGCTACTATCACTTGCATTGCGTGGTCTGCTGATTATATCTGCTACTGTTGATCCTACTGTTACTGCCATAATTGTTACCTTTTTTAAATTTATATTAAAATAGACATTGCCTTATCTGTTAAATCATTCATCTTAGAAACTATTTGTAATATCTTCATTGTCTGCTGCATATTATCTAAAAATTTCTGATATTCTTGCATGGTATTTATACCAAATTCTTGCTTAATAGCTTCATCAAGCTGCTCTAAAGTTGCAATTTCAACATCTTGTTCTTTTTGCGCTTCAGTAATTTTCTGTGCTATTTTATGAATAATAAAATTAGTATATTTATGAAGATTACTATTAGTATCTTCTATTACCCCATTACCTGAAATAAACATTATCTTATTGCTAAGATCTGCTAATTCTTTTAGCTTTTCACTGGAATTACTGCCAATAGTATAATTATATTTTTTAATAACTTCGGTACGATTACTACCACCTGTAAAATTAGCAGGGTTTGGTAAATTCGCTACCGCAGCAGCATTATCAATGCTAATAGTTCTTGCTCCCCCTAAAACAAAATCAAATTGTATGTTATTTCCCCATCTTCCTGCTCTTCTAGCTGTAAGAGTAACCGTTAAACCATTTCGTGTTGCCTGAATTTTGGAGTTTAAATTAACATCATTATTTATTGTATTAACTAAATTAGCTATGGAATCACCAACTGTCGATATTTGCATTGGTCCTGGATTTGGAGCAGCAACAAATGTATATAGTCTTCCATCAATTGTAATAGTATCACCAGCTCCAGGTGGTGCAGAAAAGGTTAATGCAACATCTGCAAAATGATGTCCTTTTTCAACAGTTATATCAACCCCTTCACCTGGATCTAATTTTCCTGTACAAAGTTTTCCAGGATCATATAATACTTCTTGATCCATACTAAATGTTCTATCTTTGTTATGCTTAAATAAATCATTCAAATGCAAGGCTTGTATCAAATTACTATTTCCTTGAAAAGCTAAGCCAAATTCACCATCACCATTACCGCTACCTGCTTCTATGACGAATTTACCTTTGCCAAAAGTAGTTTCCATACCATTTTGATCAACAAATTTCATTCTAGCTATTTCACTTGGCGAAACTTTATTATGAAACGCTCCTTGCAATTGTGCAGCAGGTGGTGGCTCAGCATTATAATTAAAACGCTTATGGATTATTTTATCATCCCACGTATTAAGCACAAAAGGAACAGTACCATCTTCAATTACACCATTATCTCCAATCACTCTCACTTTCACTAATACAGTTTGTGCAGCTCCAGGTGCTGGTGCTGCAGCATTTGGAGCTAACACATTAATTCCTGATAAATTAATATGTTGTCCAGTTCTTTTATTTTCATCTTGATCCAGATGAGCGCCACCTGGTAAATTACCATCAAAAACTATCCCATTATTACCTGTGACACTAATAATTTCTATTTGCGATCCAAGATAGCTATTACCAAATGCTTCTATTTCAAAAGTACAAGTACCATTAACTATATCCGTAGTAGGTACTAAAGTGATGTTATTTATTAAATAATCATCTGCTAATAATGCTGGAATGTTACTATTTTCTTGCGAAGCAGTAATTCTTCCAATGGCTGCGCTAGAACCACCTGAAAAATTATTACTTAATGTTTGATTAAATTCAGTCATGATAATTTGTGGTGTTACTTCACCATGTTGATCTTTTATTTTATCAAAATCAATTGTAACTTTAGGTATCGTACCAAAATTCGTTGCATATTGTCGACCATTTTTATCAACTGTAAAAACTTCCAATTTACCATTTATTACTAGGTTATCATCAAAATAAAATTCCTCATTGCTGATAAAGCTATTCTTTAAAACATTAGTTGAACTATTTGCATAAACATTATTTACTTCTTTGACTATAACATCACCTAATCGTTGTACTACATCATAAGCTGTAGATAGATCTTTATCTCTCATAGTTACGATATCTATAAGCGGACTATTTTTAATTATTTGTTGATTGTCGCCGTATACTTCAAGTGGCTGACTTACTGTGCCATTATTATAATGCGTAATCATCATAATTGGTGATTTTGTTCCTTGTAATAAATCTTCTTGCGTCGCAATAGGGTTATATGATAACTGTCCATATCCTTCATTAGAAACTATTAAGGTACCATCTGGTGCAGTAATTGTTGCAACTCCATTATCACTAACTGTTACTTTAATATCTAATTTTTGTGATAAGTCAGTAATTAATTTTTCAAGATTATTCTGGCTACTGAATTTTGTTGCAATTTCAATATTAGAGCCACCGCTTCCAAATAAGCCTTTATTAGTATCATATATATTTTTTATAATATTATTAATACTGGTTATTTCCTGACTAATAGTTTGATCACATTCTAATCTAAGGTCAGTAATCCCTTGTGAAATGCTATTAAAACTATCTACAAGTGCTTTACTGCTATTAACAATAGCAGTTTTGTCCAGATTACTTGTTTCTGATGATTTAACATCGATATTATCAAAAAAATCAGATACTCTTACAGATAATTCTGCTTGTTTAGGGTCGCTTTTATTAGCCAATAAAGTTGCTAATTTACTATATAAAGAATTACGTATTGCAGCACTGGAAGTTTTAGAAATTTGCTTTGTATAACTGGCTTGTAGATGTTGATCATTACTGCGAGAGAATTCATAAATAATACTATTGCCATCAACTTGAGTAGGGATTACTTTAATCCCCTTAGCATTAGGAATATCCGCTACTTCAATATTATGACCAATCATTCGATTAGCATTTTGTAGCTGATTTAGAGTATTTATTAAGCTAGCAGTATCACCCATATTTTATACCTTATTATTTAAACTAATTGCAGGCATTACTTTTTCAAGATTTTTTGCAGCAGGCACTACTCCTTCATTATTATAACCAAATTGTCTGATGGTACTTTCTGCACAATTTTCTTGATATTGTTCAATAATTCTATTATTCACATTAATATTTGCTTGTAATAATATTTCATTTTCATTACTAAGCTCTTTTAAATGATTAAATAAAGATCCTAATTTTTTCAATGCTGGATCGCTTTTATCAATATGATTATTTTTAGCAAATTGTTCTAATTCTCGCTCTAATTTTTCAAATTCTTCTATAACACTAACTTTTTTCTGCAATATTATTTTTGACGCTTCAGAAGCCATACCCTGTTTAAATACATTATTTTCATTTTCTAAAACGTTGACTAAAGTAGCCGCCATTTTAGTAACCTTATTAATTATTGGCCTTTGTAATAGTCTTTGACTTAGTAATTGTTTATTTTCCTTCTTACCACCAAACATTTGTAATTATCTCCTTTTCCTTATTTACCTTTTTTTATATATTTACTTTTTAATTCCTTATATATATTATCCCGTAAATCTTTTCCCATATCGTCTTGTACTAATGATTTAACGAGTTCCTCACTAAATACTTGATAGGCAAAACTTTTATCCTCATTTCCAGTATTAAACATCATATTACAAAGTGTACCCATTGCGTTCTGTGTATATGTTGATGCCAATTCTTTGAGAGCAATATCTGTGCCATCATTTTCATTTGCTGTTGAATTTTTGATTTTAGTATCAGTAACTGATTTTTTATGACCATATTCAGCGCCTCTTTTCTTTAATTTTTCAGTTTCTTCAAGTAATTCGTTAAATTTGACTTTATTATCATGTAACTGTTTATTATTGTGATAATTAATGTCACTCTCATAGATATTTGTTGGTTGATTATAAATACTACTTACAGGCATGATATCTCCTTATTTAATTCTATTTTAAGGGAGAATGGATACGATGTAAAAATGGTTAAAAAAGATGATCTTGCAGTACTTCCTTTACCTAACTTCGATGACGGCATTTAACGCTCCTACTGATTTCATGTTACGTAAAATATCAATCATATCACGAGGGTAAACCCCTAATTTATTCAGCCCATCAACTAAATCACTTAGTGTTGCGCTATTTTTTAAATGATGAACGCTTCTCCCGCGTTTTTGATCAACATAGCTATTGACTAAATCAAGTTCATCTTCAGGAGTATCTGGTCCATATACTTGATCATAATTTAATTGCCCAACATTAACTATTAAATTGCCATGTGCAATAGCTACTGGTGCTATACTAACATTATTACCAATAACAATAGTTCCTGTTGATTCATCTATTACTATTTTTGCTTTATAATCAGGTTCTACAGTAAGTGTTTCGATATCAGCAACAAAATCAATCATTTCCTCCTGTTTATAAGATGGTATTTGTACTTCTATTGTTGCAGCATCTAACGCTTTAGCAGTATTACCTGGAATGTGATCATTAATTACTTCAGCAACTTTTATAGCAGTACTGAAATCTGGTGAATGCAACGAAAACCGTAACATTGTTTGACTGGCAAATTCATAAGGAATTTCAGTTTCTACTATTGCACCATCCTGGATATAACCATTAGTTTCTACGGTTTGTGATTTATTTTTTACATCAGCAGAAATAGGATTAAAATCAGCAATAGCTATTCTACCTTGGGAAAGAGCATATACTTCACCATCAGCTCCAAGTAAAGGTGTAGCAAGCAAAGTGCCACCACGCAAGCTTTTAGCATCACCAATAGCACTAACTTGTACGGAAATTTTATTACCTCTTCTTGCGAAAGCAGGGAGCTTTGCCGTAACGGTTACGGCAGCAATATTCTTTGTTTTTAGGTTAGCACCCTGGACATTAATTCCAAGACGCTCTAAGAAATCTGTTAAGCCTTTTTCAGTAAATACGGCATTTTTTAAGTTATCACCAGTGCCACTGAGACCGACAACTAAACCATGACCAACTAATAAATTTTCCCTATCACCTTCTTTAGTGGTAATATCCTTGATCCTAGTTTTAGCGCTAACTTGAATGCTGGCTAAAATCAATATTAGGAAAATAATTAGTTTATTACACTTCATATATCAACATAGATAACTTAAATTCTATATTAAATACGATATCACCTAATATAGAATTTTAAGTATAAATAATTAATTATTAATTTAATTAACTATTATTATGTTGATATTATGTATCATATGTTACATATTTAAAAAAAGGATAATTATCCATCTAAGTTATTAACATCATTAGGATTGTTATCAACAGCACCACCTGTTAAATTAACATTAGGATCATCATTATTTTGATTAGAATCAGGGTCAAACATATTGAGAAGATCATCAATTTCTTTAAGAGCTTTTTGTAAATCCATATTATTTTCATCACTACTGTTATCTTTTTTTGCAGCATTGATGATGATATTATTGTTTAAATTATTATCATTATTATCATTAAATTTAGACAGCATATGATGTTTTGAATCAGGTAGTATGGTATTAAAAAGAGGATCATAAGGATGCATTTTCCCAAATTCTAAAGATGAAGGATTTTCACTATTGTTAACTTTCAATGTAGGTTGTTGATTATGTTCGATATCAAGGCGTTTTTTACTCATAATTAAATCTCCTTAATTAAGTTTGTTAAAAAATATAACACATGCTAACATAGGTTATTCCTTTGTCAAGAAGCTTTAAAATAAATTAAATTAAATTAATTAATTGTAATAAAATAGTAGGTTACAATTCTTACGGTTAAAACATCAATTCAATTAACAATAAAAAAATAATTAAAAAAAATAGTAAAAAGGTCTTAGTGCTAAAGATAAATATGCTATTATATATCCAAGATGAATGAACAATATTAATTTAATAAGCTACAATTAAGACTAAGTTTAATTGATTTATATGAAACAAGTACGGTTATTTTTCAGCAATTTTTTTATCTTACTAATACTGTTATTATCAGCTACTTACTCTTTGGCTGAAGTCAGAGTATCTGCTAAAGAGATTGAATATATCAAGCAAGATGTTGCTTTGCAGAAAAAGATAGCAAGTGAATTACAGTTATTTCTTGATGGTAGGGAAAGCATTTTGCCTAATTCTACTTTGCAGGATTTACGAATTATTGGTTCATTTTCAGTAAAGAGAAAAATTAAAGGCTTACAAAAATTACTTGATGAAAAAATAGCTGAAAATTACGCTACTGTTTTAGAAGCAAGAAATAGACTTGAGAAAAAACATCTTGAAGAATTACATAAATATGAGCAAGAAATTATTATCTTAAAAATTAAATTTTTTAAGATGCCAGAAAGACATCGTCTTCTGCTACTTAATATGCAAAATATTATCTCTAATAATGTGCAAAAATTGCAAGAGCTTGAAAAAGTGAAAGCAGAAAGTAATAAGATAAAGAAAGAATTATATGATTCATTAACTAAATTAAAAGAACAACAAAAGCAAGAAAACATCACTGATTTAGAAAGAGATAATTTATTAGAACGTATTAATATTGAAAATTTTCGAGCAACTTTAATTGACATTAAATTAGGTTGGCTGAAAATCTTTGAAGAAAGAACTAATAAATATCATACTATTGCTCGGGAGTTAGTAAAATTTTCTATGGAGATGGAAAATATGTCAATATACTCCTTAGATGATTCTTATAATAAAATTAATATCATTTGGCGGAACTTGGTAGATAATATTTTTCGTTATATTTCTGGTCAAGATTTATATCAGGATATTCCTACTATTCCAGAGATTTCTGATAATTTTAAAAATAATAAAGAATATCTTGGCGTATATTTAAATTTGCGTAATGAATTAGAATCAGTAACAAATATTTATGATGAATATTTAGCTGCAGATGCTGATCAATATTATCGTATTTTACTTGATACTAGTAAGATACGAGCTGATATTTTCAATAAGATCATGGATAGTGGTTCTAAGTTTGAGGTTAAAAGCCTATATAGTCATTATCTTCAAGATCTAATTAGAGAAACTAATATTGTTCCATATCGTTGGATTGCTATTTCTTATTATATTCTAGCAGATTTTAAAGAGAGTTTTTTAGCTAGTTCTTGGAATGAAATTATTTTAAGCTTAACTACTATTTTTGCTTTAATAATTATAATTGCAATAGTTTTTTCTTTCTTTGGTCAAATATCAAACAGAACAGAATATATATTTAAACGCTTTGCCAGAAACATTTATCGCTTCAATCCTAGTCTTGCTAATTTATACATGGAATCAGGGCTTAACCGTCTAATTCCTTTAAGCATAATATTAGTAATTACTTACCTAGCTAATTTTTTACTTTTCCATTCCTCTGTACCAGAATTAAGAGAAATACTGCCATATGTTAATTACTACATATATTATAAAATGTTCAATATATTGGTACATTTTATAGTTATCAAATTAACGGGTTATAATTTTAGGATACGATATGCACGTCGCCTTATTATTGAAAATTCGGCGCAAAAAATAGCCTTATTCGTATTAATATATTTTATTGTCTTAAGAATAATTGAAACTGTCGTTGGGCATACATTATTTTATAATTTAGTATTACAAATAACCCCTTATGTAAGTTTAATTTTACTTACTATATTTCTTATTAATTGGCATAATGAAATTTATTTCTTTGCTAGGCAGAGTAATAAAAAATTTATTCAAGATATTACCTATCAAATCTTTAGAACACCTTTAGTGTATTTAGCTTATGTACCTTTATTTATTTGGATAGCTATATATACATTATTATCTAAGTATAAAAGCTGGCTAGCTCAATTTGATATTTCCAAACGTTTTTCAATTGCTCTTTTCCGCCGTAAAATTAGACTAACTATCAATGATGAAAGTGATAATAAATCATTACCTGAAGATTATATTAATATTTTCAAATCCTTTGATATTGCTGATAAATTTAATATAGAGAAAGAAGAATTAACTACGGCTAAAGACTATATTGATAATTGGATTGAGAAGAGAACTAAAGAACACTCATTAGCAATCGTTAGTATGCGTGGTAGTGGTAAAACCATTGTTATTAACAATCTAGAAAAACATTATCAAGATTTAAAAATTATTCGTATTAAAGTAGATAAAAATATTGCTACAGAATCCGAACTACTTAATTTTCTTGATCAATATCTAGGTAAAAAATCACTTACGAAAAAAGATATTAACATAGATGATATTATTAAAATGTGGGATAAAGTAGCTAAAAAAGAAACTTTAATTTTAATTGATGATATTCACAATTGTTTCCTTGGAGTTAAAGGTGGTTTTACAGCATTTAAAACTTTTATAAATATCATCAATGCTCGGACAGAAAATCTATATTGGTGTGTGACTTGTAATGAATATTCTTGGAATTATTTATCAAAAGTCTTTGGTGAGCATTGTGGTTTTAATAATATTATTACTAATATAAAATGGAATGAAGAGGAAATAAAAGAATTAATTTATAAAAGGCATAATACTACTAAATATAAATTATCTTTTAATGAAATTATTCTAGCTGCTGGTACTTCTTATATTAAGAAAAAAAATGTTTATTCTTATATTGAAGATAAATTTTTCCGCCTTCTTTGGGAACAAGCAGGTGGTAACCCTACTACTGCGTATAATTTATGGCTCAGTGCCTTAAAAAAATTGCCAAGAAATATACTAAATGTAGGTTTGCCTTCTGAATTATCTTTAGATGTATTGCATAATCTATCTGATGAAGTTTGTTTTTTACTTACAGCAATCATACGTCATGATACAGTTACAGAAGAAGAGCTTTGCAAGGTTTTAAATAGTAATAAAGAGAATATAGCAGCAAAAATTAAATATTGTTTGATCAATAAAATTATTGAACCAATTATGGAAGATTCTTTTAGAATTAATGGTAAATATTATAGTAGTGTAATAAAATTTTTAAAATTAAAGCATTTTATTTATGAATGATTTAAATATATATAATTTATCTTTATTGTCAGATTTACTGCAACCAAGGAAAATCCTTGCTTTGCTAATTGGAATTTTTGTCTTATATTTAATATCATATTTCATTAAGAAAATAGCACAAAAATTACATCATAAATTACCTAACCGTAAGATTATAATTTTCCAAATATCAACTATAATTGAATTTTGCATTAACATTTTTGGTGGGATATTTTTGTTTTATGTAGTATTAAAACCCCCTAAAGAATTGATTCTTGCCTTCGTTGGTAGTGCAGCTGTAGCGATTGGTCTATCTATAAAAGATTTAGTGGCTTCTTTTATTTCTGGTTTAACAATTATTATTGATCCGCCTTTTCAAGTAGGAGATAGAATTACTTTTAACGATATTTATGGAGAAATTATTAATATTGGTTTAAGATCAGTTAAAGTAAAAACTTTAGACAAAGATATAGTCACTATTCCTAATTCTAATTTTATGAATAATGCCGTTGTCTGTGGTAATCCTGGTAACATGGATATTGTAGTGGTTTGCAATTTCTATGTTAATTTAGATACTGATTTAAACCAAGTAAAGGACGTTTTACGTCAAACAGTACTTACCAGTAAATATACTTATCTCGGCAAGCCTATAGATATAATAATTGATCAAATGTGGCATGACCATATACTCTGTTTGCATATTAAATTAAGAGCTTATACTATTGATGCGAAATATGAAAAGGAATTTCAGTCTGATATAATCACTAGAGGAACAAAATATCTCAGCGAAGATGGGATTCAAACTCCAGCTGATAATATCTATAGTCAATCAACTTGAAAAAGGGGTAGAGCCGTCATCCTGAGCAGTCTTTAGCCTGCGTAAGGATCCAGATTTGATTATATTACATTTTTTCTGGATTGTATCTTAAAAAAGTAACATGTGATATAGTACAAAAGAAAGGAGGGGGATTATGTTATCAAAAAAGTTTTTAATTTTTGTCTATTTGCTATTATACACGAATATTGTGTATGCTGATAATATTGAGGAACCAACTTGTCCACCGCCACCAACAACCTCAGGAATAGTAAAAAAAGTCCCTTCTGGTTGTTTTGATATATATGTGTTAGCTATGTTATGGAATCCCGAATATTGTAGAACAGTTGATTATTATGATTGTACAGATTTACAAAATCAATATACTGCAACTCATTTTGGGGTACATGGTCTGTGGCCACAATATAGTAATAATAGTAGCTACCCAGCTGATTGTCTACATAGTCCTGGTGGTGAAAATTTTGATAAAAATAAATTAACTAACGATACATGGAATAAGTATTTATAATTAGTTCCTATTAATAGCAGTAATTTAGCAAGTCATGAATGGCATAAGCATGGTACTTGTAGCGGATTAACTCAAGAGGATTATTTCAGTAAAACTATTAATAAAATTATGGAAATTAATAATGCTACTACAGATTTTGCACAATATATTGGCAAAAGCATATCATATTTAGAATTGACTAATTTATTTGGTGGTAAGGATAAAGTTATCCTGCATTGTGATTATGATAAAACACATGATCAGCATTATCTCTCTTCAGTAATTACTTTCTGGAATAAAAATCTCGATGAACAATTAAACAACCCAGGACTTACTGGCACCTGTAAGCACGATAAGCTGATTTATATACCGAAAATATAAAAACCCGTCATCCTGAGTCAACCAAAGGTTGGCGTAAGGATCCAGAGTTGATTTCATTACATATTTTTTTACTAGATTGTCACGAATATAAATGTTCTTGAGGATGATGCTCAATGTTAACGAATTATGTAACCTTTACAATGATGATAGTTTGGGGATTATCATGTCGATATGGAATTGGCTTATAATGATGGATTTCAAGTTATTTAACTATATATACTATATATCATTGTTACCAAGCTGACATGCCACCGAGTAAGTTCCATAAATCATATTGATAGGTATTAGTAGCAAAAACCCGTTTTGCTGCATATACTGATCTTACACCTGCTTGACAATATAATACCACTTTTTCCTTAGTATAATCTTGCAAATATTCTAGTAAAGGCTTGGGATTTATCGCAATTTCGGATAACAGAAAATTTACCGCATCTTTAATGTGACCTGCTTGAAATTCATGAACTTCTCTAACATCAATAAAAATAACTTGGTTACCTGCTTTAAGCCATTCATCAATCTCAGTTTTATCTATATTATGTAATGTTGTCATAAAAAACTAATCTTTAGTTTTTTTATTAGTTTTGAGAAAGTTGTTAATAATTTCTTCTTGAGTCAATTTATTGTTATTCGATTCTATTAAATAACTATGTACTATCTTACCTACTAAATCAGTAAACTCATTACTTAATTCCTGGAAAGCCTGACTTTTTTGCTTTTCGATCGCCTTAATTGTAGAGTCTCTTTTACGAGATAGCATAGAATCTATTTCTGCAGCACGAATTTCAACCATCTTTGCTGTACTTTCTTTAGCACTTTCAAGAATTTGCTGACGATGCTGTTCGAAATGTTCCATTTCCCTATTTATCTCTTCAAGTAATATTTTTGCATCTTGCTTTAATTTCTCAGCTTCTAGTAATTTATTCTTTATCTCGTTAATACGAGTATCTAAAGCAGAAAGAATTACTCTCCTTATTGGTTTATAAGTCAAATATACAAATATTATAAAGGAAATCGCAATCCAAAAGCTTTCATTAAAAAAATGCATTATATATCCTTATAAATTTTTTCCAGCAATTTCCTATCCGCTGGTTTCTTAGTTATCTTTTCAACTATAAAAGATGCTAGATTAAGACTTGGTTTTGTTTCCTGTTTATGAAAATCATTTACTGCTAATTGGATCTCTTTTAAGGAAGTTTTAGTTTTTTGCTCAAGCTCAAGTAATAATTCCTCTTTCCGACCAATATATTTGGCGTCCAAAGTTTTAAGAGAACTAGCCTTAAGCTCTTCAGCTTGTCTATGGGCTTCCAATAGTTGAACCTCTCTATTATCCTTTAATGCCTCAATTTGCTCGTTAAATTCTTCAGCTTCATTTACATTATCTTCAAGATATTTATGTCTTGATATTAAAATTGCTTCTGCTTTTGGTGTAATGAAATAATTAATCATCAAATATAAAAAACCAAAAACAATTACTAACCAAAATATTTGCGAAGGTAAGACTGAAACATCAAATTGAGGCATATCTTAAACTCCTTAAGTGAAGATTAGTAACATTGCTATCACAAAGGAAAATAATCCCATTGCTTCGGATAATCCAGCACCGATAAATGCCATTCTTTGTAGTTCACCACTAGCTGATGGATTTCTAGCAATAGAATTTAATAAGGAACCAAAAATGTTTCCTACTCCAATAGCAGCACCAAGCATACCAAATGCCATTAAACCTGCACCGATAAATTTAAAAGCCATCATTTCTTCCATAATATTTTACTCCATAAAATATAAATAGTTAATAATAATAATTAGCCAATAATCATCCACTTCCCCGATTATAGTTAATTTATTTTAAGTAGGGACGTTGTCGCTCATCATCTCTCCTATTTAATATATAGGCGTCGTTCTTCGCTCCTAGTCCCAACTTAATCTAAATCAACTACATACCCAAAACCGTTTTGAGTATAGTTAGCTAATTCCCAAATAATAAGGATAAGTAAACTTATCCAAAACTTACACTAAATAATAATATTTAAAATTTAGTGTAAATTTATTGCATCATTTAAATATACACAAGATAATATAGTAAAAATATAAGCTTGTAATATCGCCACGAATATTTCAAAACCAATTAGTACCACTATAAAAGGTATGGGTATAAATTTCAAGTATATTGCCATTGAAACTACAAACCCAGCCATGACTTTTAATAAAACATGTCCAGCGACCATGTTAGCAGCTAGACGAAGTGATAAACTAACTGGTCTTGCTAAATAGGCAAATAATTCAATAACAATCATTAAAGGAGCAAGCCACCAGGGTGTACCTGCTGGCAAAAATAAAGAGAAAAAATGTAATCCATGTAAGAAGAATCCTAGCAATGTTACCAGTAAAAATACCATCATTGCTATGGTAAAAGTTACCGATATATGACTAGTTACAGTAAAACCATAAGGTATCATACCAAACAAATTACAGGTCATAATAAAGAGAAATAAGGTGAAAATTAGCGGCACAAATTTTCGTCCTTTTTCTCCAACATTTTGTTGTAACATATCAGTAATTAAGCCGTAAACTAATTCACTACTTAATTGTAATCTAGTTGGAATTAAACGCTTATTTCTAAAAGCAATAAAGAAATATAATAAGATAAAAGTTGCAGCTAAAATCATAAATATTGCAGAGTTAGTTAAACTTACATCATAATCAAATAAATTTAATTCTACTACTTTCTTAACTTTAAACTGATCTAAAGGACTATGCGTCATTTTATACCTTTATCTTTATTTATATATTTATTCCAAATTAAACGAAAAGCTGCAATAATTGATAAAACTATACAAATTATAAGAAAAATTGGCTTAGATGCAAATATTTTATCTAAAAATATACCAATTATTACCCCAACTATGACTCCTGCAACTAATTCAACAGCAATATTAAATGCCATATTACTGTTAGAAATAACGGTTTTAACAGGCTTATTATCAGATTTTAACTGCTTTATCCTTTGTTTTATTTCCTGTTGTTTATCCTTTATCATATATAATTATTTTTTATCCAAATATGAATCTATAGCTTTTGATAATTCCTCAAATGTATAAGGTTTAGTAAAAATATCACCATTAATAAAAAATGCTGGAGTACCAATAAATTTAGGAAATTTCCCTGGTAACCTAGTATTTGCCATTAAAACTTCTACCATCTTTTTATCATTTAAACATTTTGCATAATTTTCGCCTGAAACTCCACCAACTTGACCCATATTAGTTAAAATTTCTCGATAATTTTTACTAAATACCCAATTTCTTTGGGTTTGCAACATAATCTCTATAAATTTTAGATACCCCTCAACATCACCATTACATCTAGCAAGCACTGTTGCATCTAAATCTTGTTTAGTAGCAACAAATTCACGAAACACGTACGCAATCTTACCAGTATCAACATATTTCTCCTTAATTTTAGGTAATGTACGTTTATGATAACTATAGCAATGAGGACATGTTGGAGCAAAATATTCTACTAACACTACCTTAGCATTAATATCACCTATAACCATATCATCAGGCCATATTTTCAGGTCTCGAACTATCGCTGGAGTGATTTTTTTCTTTTTTTTAGTTGTCTTTTTCTTTTTTGATTGTTTTTTCTTACTTTTTACTCCCGACTTTTCTTTCACCTGTTGCTTACGTTTCTTAGCTTCACCATTATCAATTTTGCTAATTTGTTCTTGTTTTGCGTCATCTGTTTTCTTTGCTTCTTGTTCATCACTACAACTATTATTTATAAATAACAATAATACGATAAATAAAAATCTCAGCATAAAAACTAACTATTATTTTGATATATCAAAGATACTAAAGCAAATTTGTTAAATGATCAAAAATAAAACTAAAATCTTTGAAAAATATTCTAGTAAGCTGATTTTTTAATCTTCTTAAGAGTGATAATGGTTACTACTATTATAGTCGTCATTTCCTAAAACTTGGGAAGAATAATTCTCTTCCTGATGATTATTTAATATATCTTTATAAATTTCTTTGTAATTGTCACCAAAAATTAGTTCCCTTAATTGATCTTCGGGAATATTATCTGGATTGTAATTATAATTACAATTATATTTATAATCTATTTGTTGGTTTACCATACCATTAGGCTCAGCTTCATATTCATCATCATCATAGTTATCCTCCTGTTGAGGTGGATCTAGTTGAAAGGAATTAATGGACTCAGCAGATTTAATAGGACAAAGATTTTGAGGGTAACTAATGAGTGTATTAACATTGTTGTTGAAGCTTTCATTCAATTCTATAGTTGGGCTTGCGTCTATTTTATGGCTATAACCAGACTCAGAAGGGCTTTTAGTATCATTATATATGCTATTATTAGATATGCTGTTATTAGATATACAAATATCATTATAGTTGTCATCATTTTTTTTATAAGAATTTTCTATGTCTATTGCTATTTCGGTAAGTATATTTTTTTTCTCTGTTTCTAGTTTTTGTATTTTTTCTTCTAGCCCTATAACTTGCAGTTTATTTTGTTCTAAAAATTCTAAGTTTTTTTGATATGATCTTTGACTGTTATAGCTTTTACTGATCCCATCTTTAATATAATCGTTCCAATTATTATTATTATATATTTTTGTTTGGTACAGATCATTTGCTTTCGCTAAGTCTTTATTATCAGCATCTGGATTTAAAGATTTAATTTCATATTGAAGCTTGTAAATTTTTTCCTTTAATTCCGATATTTTATCACAATATCTAGAAAGTTCCTCTTGTATTGTGTTATATTTATATGGTAATGTTTTGTTATAACTATTATTTGTTAAGCTTTTATTATTTTTTGTTGTTATATTTTGATTATTAAAACCATTAGAATTTCTTATAGTTGGGGTAGTAGGTAAATTTTGATTATTAGAATTTATACCACATTTAGCAACATTTAAATATGAAGAGTATTTGTTTTGTGCTTTCATTTGAACCTCCTAAATAATTATTAACTTTATAGCACTTTGTATTAGTGTTATATAAAGATTAAACTCTGCCAACTATTTTTTATAAAAAAATATTTGTATCTAATAATTTTTATTATTATATTTATAAGTAATGGTATATTAGTAAGTTATATTACCAACTTAAAGTTGGTCAGTAAATATCTACTTCTTATCTTTAGCGAGTGGATGAAAATTTTCAACGGTATTTTTAAGCTGTTCTGTTTGAATATGAGTATAAATCTGGGTAGTAGCAATATCTGCGTGTCCAAGTAGTTCCTGAATGACTCTTAAATCTGCTCCTCCTTCTAGTAAGTGACTTGCAAAGCTATGTCTTAAAATATGTGGAGAAATTTTTGTTGCATCTAACCCTATATTTTGTACTGTCTTTTTTAGTGATACTGCAAAATTTTGCCTTGTCATATGACCAAGTTTAGATTTACTAACAAAAAAATATTGCTTTGCCTTGGTTGATACATTCTGACAAAAATACGGCCTGATTTTTAAATATTGCTCAAGAGCAAGTTTTGCTCGCTCATTAATAAGTACCACTCTCTCTTTACTACCTTTACCAATTATAGTAAAAGTTTTTTTCACAGTTAAATTATCAACTCCACTAGCAATATCTATAAGCCTTAAACTTACTAATTCAGTTACTCTAAGACCACTTGCATAGATTAAATGAATCATTGCATTTAACCTTATACCTAAAGGAGAATCATCACAGTTGCAATATTCTAGTAATTGTCTCATTTCATTAATAGAGAGTATCATTGGTAATTTTGAACTATATTTAGGTAAATCTGCGAGTAATAATGGGTTATAATCTAAATGATTTTCACTAATTAAAAATTTATAATAACTTTTAAGAGTGGATATTTTACGGTTTATCGATCTTGGAGATAAATCATCAGATAATTTTCTAATATACTTACTTATATTTTCAGTATTCAAATTAAATTCATCAAATTTATTTTCTTTGAGAAAAAAACTAAAATCTTCTAAATCTCTAATGTAGCTTGTAACAGAATTTTTTGCTATTCCTCTTTCAGAAAGCATCATCTCAATAAATTGCTGGGTAAATTGCATAATCTTTTAAGGTTATATATTACATACTTAATATTATAAGCACTGTAACACCCAAAATAAATTAAAAATCCAGTTTTCTCTTCGTTTTCGGTGTAATTACATACTGACTAATTAATTGTAATATATAGTTATAACTATATTCTTTCATAATCAGATTTATGGACTTTCTTTGATATTCATATTTTTTTATTAAATTTATTATTCCTGTTAATTGTGTTAAAGTATCTATAGGATCATCTTGATTAAATTCAACAATTTCAATGATTTTAATGTTTCGTCTAGCACTGTGACGTATGGCTTTATTGAAATTAATTCGTCCTTCAGAATTGATTGTTGAGATGATAATTCCTAATTTTCTTTAGTGTTAATACGCTTCTTTTTACAGTTATATTTTCTTTTATTAACCCTAGCATTTTTATTAATCATTAAGATTCTCCTTTAAATTAAGTAATAAATAAAAGGCCATAAGTAGTAAAAAACCACTTAAGACCAACTATGATCACTAAATTAAGGAAGATATTTATAACTTAAATCTCCCCATAAACTCAGTGATCGGGGAGTTCAAAGAACCGCGAAAAGTCGGCTATGATAATCTTTGGAATTATAAAATAACTCTTGGACATAACTATCATCTCCCCGACCAAGAAGTCGAGGATATTGTCTTATTATAAATGGCAGACATATCCACTTTTCGTTGGAGCTTTGATACTCCTAGTGGTTACTACTTTTATGTAATAACTACAAGGGCAATATTAAACGAAAATTTAATGTTGTCAATTATTTTATTTATATAATCCAGAGAGAAAATGTATGTAATAAAATCAAATCTGGATCATCACGTCGATATAAAATCGGCACATGATGACAGACTATAAGCCTTTAAAGAACTGGGATTTGTCATTGCGATAGTACTAGTGCTCGTGGCAATCCAGAGAGAAAATATATAACCTTTAGACTGTAAAATATAATCCTGGAGGCCAGAGCCGGAATCGAACCGGCGCATAGAGGATTTGCAATCCCCTGCATTACCACTTTGCTACCTGGCCTAATAAAATATGTTCGCTCACAATCATTAAATATTTTTATTAAAAATCGTGAGCGTTCACAATTAAATAATATTTAAGCAAATGAATGGTTAATCTTAATATATCTTGAATCATAAAATTAAGATTTTCATCTATCGTTAAGTAATGTAGGATTTTTTAGAATCCCATACCACCCATGCCACCCATACCACCTGGCATACCACCAGCAGGCATTGGATCAGGTTTGTCACTTGGTTCCTCAGTTATAATTGCTTCAGTAGTAAGTATTAGTGCCGCAACAGAAGCTGCATCTTGCAGAGCTGTTCTAACTACCTTAGTTGGATCAATTATTCCTGCTTCTAACATATCAACATACTGTCCAGTTTGAGCATTAAAACCAAAAGAATTGGATTTACTTTCGTCAAGTTTACCAACAACAATAGCGCCATCAGTGCCAGCATTTTGGGCAATTTGACGTACTGGTGCTTGTAAGGCTCTTTTAATAATATTTACCCCAGCTTGTTGATCTTCATTTTCACATTTTACTTTATCTAAATTTTTCGCAGCATAAAATAAAGTTACACCACCGCCTGGAACAATACCTTCATCAACAGCAGCTCTTGTTGCATTTAAAGCATCATCAACACGATCCTTTACTTCTTTAACTTCTACTTCAGTTGCACCACCAACTTTAAGTACTGCAACACCACCAGCAAGTTTAGCTAATCTTTCTTGTAATTTTTCTCTATCATAATCAGAAGTGCTTTCTTCAATATGTTGACGAATTTGAGAACATCTAGATTCTAGATCAACTTTATTTCCTGCGCCATCAACTATTACTGTGGTTTCTTTCGTGATTTTAACATTTTTCGCAGTACCAAGCATGTTAACATTAACATTTTCAAGCTTCATACCAAGATCTTCACTAATTAATTGACCACCAGTTAAAATAGCAATATCTTCTAACATTTCTTTTCTTCTATCACCAAAACCTGGAGCTTTAACAGCAGCTACTTTAAGACCACCTCTTAATTTATTTACTACGAGTGTAGCAAGAGCTTCTCCATCTACATCTTCAGCAATAATTAATAATGATCTAGAAGATTGTACTACTGATTCAAGCAATGGTAACATTGGTTGTAATGTAGATAATTTTTTCTCAAAGATTAAAATGAATGGATCTTCAAGATTAGTAGTCATTTTTTCTGAATTAGTTACAAAATATGGTGAAATGTAACCACGATCAAATTGCATACCTTCAACAACTTCAACCTCAGTTTCTATTGTTTTAGCTTCCTCAACAGTGATTACTCCCTCTTTACCAACTTTTTCCATAGCCTTAGCAATCTTGTCACCAATATCTTTATCACCATTAGCAGAAATTGTTCCTACTTGAGCTATTTCATTATGGTCACTTATTGCTTTACTTGATTTCTTGATATAATCCACTATACCCTGAGTCGCAAGATCTATTCCTCTTTTTAAATCCATAGGATTAGCTCCAGCTGCAACTACTTTATTACCTTCGGTAACTATAGCTTGTGCAAGAATTGTTGCAGTTGTCGTACCATCACCAGCAATATCAGCTGTTTTACTAGCCACATGTTTTAATAATTGAGCGCCTAAATTACGCTTTTTCTCTTTTAATTCAATAGATTTCGCAACAGTAACACCGTCTTTAGTAATTTTCGGTGCACCGTAAGATTGCTCTATTAATACATTTCGACCCTTTGGCCCTAATGTTACTTTTACTGTATCTGCTAAGATATTTAGTCCTTTAAAAACTTCATCACGAGCATTTGTCCCGTATTCTAATTCATTTGCCATAAGTTATATCTCCTATTCTATATTTCTTATTGATTATTTAGTAATAATGCCAAGTACATCACTTTCTTTCATGATGATTAAATCTTGACCATCGATTTTTACTTCAGTACCACCCCATTTACCATAAAGGATAGTATCTCCTTCTTTGACTTCCAGTGGAACTTTGTTATTATTTTGATCTACTGTACCACCACCTACGGCAATTACTATACCTTCCATAGGTTTTTCTGTAGCAGTATCTGGAATAATAATACCACCGGCAGTTTGTTGTTCTTTGGTTACTGGCTTTACAGCTATACGATCATGTAATGGTTTAAAACTCATTTGAACCTCTTAATTAGTTATAAAAAAACAATTGAATACGTTTACAATATAAGGCTAGAAAAAATTAGTTCAAGTGCTTTAATAATTTTTTTTAAAATAATTTATCAATTTCAGCTTTATAAAGCTTTAGAATTTTTTCAATAGTAGTAGATTTTATGTATTTACTAGTGAAATATTTTAATGAATAATTAATTTTATTAGTTACATTAGAAGTCTCATCTCTTAAGGGCTTTAACAAGTCTGGTAATAAATTATTGAATATATCTGGGTTATCTTTAGCAAAATTATAAATTGCTTTTAAGTTATTATATGATTCAAATTTATTATCTGAATTAATTTTATTACTATCATTCAGATCGTTTGTTGCAACTACTTCATTTAAAAAAGCAAATTTACTATATTTTCCACATTTAAGGGATAAGGACATATTTTGACTATAAATAGTTTCATCAGCAGCACGTATTTTTTCAATTAAGTCATGATGAATTAGAGAAGCAGAAGCACCAATATTACGAATAGCTTCAGGGTTATTATTTAAAATATTATTAATTGGTAAATCAATTAATTTATAAGAGAGATTTAGTGTATTTGCTAGAGGAATATTTGATTTTTTTAAACCAAATGCAACATTAGTACCAAATTTTAAGCAAGCATCAATTAGAGCTGTAGTTGCCTCAGGATGAATTACTTCATCTCCTTGCAAAAAATGAATATAATCACCTGTAACTAACCCAAAAGCTTTATTTACACTAACTGCAGGGCCTAAATGATCTTGTGTAACAATAGTGCATCTTGGCAAGTTATTTGCCCTTTCTTTAAGCATTTGTAAAGACTGATCAGTAGAACCATCATCGATAAAAATAAACTCTTTACGAAAATTCCCATTTATTTTTTCTAAAGAATCAATTAGTTTAGGTATCGTTGACTCATTATTATATATAAGAATAATATAGCTACATTTAAGCATCGAATAAAATGAAATGATTAAACATTAAATAAACTATCAAGAATAAATATATAAAGTTTAAAGTCAACCTAGATTAAAGAATAAATTAATAAGGATTTTCTTATGACTAAATTTAGTTGTTATCATACCATATCGGGAAATATTATTAGTACATTTTGCCAGCTTAGTGAAAAATGTTATAGTAACTCGACTAAACTACTAGCTATTACCTATGATCAGTTATTAATTCCAGAACTTGATAGATCATTATGGACTTTTGCGAAGATTAAATATATCCCTCATGCAACAAATTGTGATCCTATGCCTGAATTGCAACCTATTTACATTACTGATAAATTAGAAAATCCTAACCAAGCTGAAGTAATAATCTTTATTAATGCAAGCAAACAAATGATCTTAGATTTGATGATTGGGGAAAAAGAGATAAAGGCCAGTGATTTTAAGCGGATTATCTTTTTATTCGATAATAATTCAGAAATAATATATGAAGAAGTTGTGGAATTAATCACCAAATCACCAATTACTAATTATGATCTTGAATGTTTTAAACAGGAAATAAAAGGTAATTGGCAGAAAATTGAAAAAGTTACGTAATTTATTGACAAGGAGCGTCATATATGGACGCTATGATAAAATCAAGTAGAAAAAATAAAAAAATATAAGTCTAAGGAATAATATAGAAGCTGTCATATATTCGGTATCTAAAGTACCCTAATGGTTTCTGCATTCTGCTTAAATCCTGGAGAATTCTCTCATTGCGGCGATATCTAAAGTATCTTGACGTTAGTTCGGATTGTTTCCAGAATGCCTTGTTATTATCTCCTCTTACCTTCGTTCTTATTTTTGCTGCTTAATAGTTATTAATTAATAAGTTCATTAATGTACAAATTGTTCTCTTTTTTTAACACAAGCATATGATACTCGGGCTAGCTTATTGGCTAGAGCAACACATATCACATTAAATTTTTTGCCCTTACCCAGCATTCTATTAACAAACCTAGATAGTGAATGATCTGGGGCATTTGCCTTACTGTTTCTCATTACTACGGATCTTGCAGCTTGAATCAACATTGTTCTTGCGTATCTATCGCCTTGCTTTGTTATTGACCCTAATTGTATTTTACCACCTGTTGTACTCTGTTTTGGTACTAATCCCAATGAGGCTGAAAAATCTTTTGCATCATTATATGCCTCCATTGCTTTAGGAGGCTTGCAAAAATAACTTTAATATTTAATAGGTTTTATAATGTAATTCCACTCTCCTTTAAATGACTCATTTATAATG
>JABSSF010000090.1 GCA_013214485.1 Rickettsiaceae bacterium
AGATGAGCTGAACCATTTAAATGTTATGAAGAAAGTTGCGATAGCTAAATATGCAGGAAGGCTGATTCAGACAGCGACAGAAATGGGATGTAAGTTACAACCACCTATGCCAAAGGAAAATTTATCGGAGTTTTTAGCTAAAATAGGATCAGGTGAGATTAAACTCAATTCTGGTCGTGTTCTTTACCAATTTGGCTTGGTTTTGCTCAAAGAAATCTGATATACCCAAAGCAAATGAAAATCCATATTTTTAAGTTTGAAAATAGAGCCATTATATACGACCTCATTTACCCCAACTTCTAGAGCTTTTATTAATTTTATCCTTATTTACAGCGTTATATGTTCTATTTTGCTTTTTATTTTCTAATGTAATTATATTTGCTAGTTGCTTTTTATCAACTACTCCATGCACCAAATCTTTAATAAATTCTTTTTTATATTGTTTTTCACAAAGACTACCTAAATGGCCACAAAAATTACCTAATTTTTTCAAACCTACCATTTCACAAGATTTTCCTAGTTTTTTCAAGACTATCTCTGTTTTTTTCAACCCTGCTTCCATTTTTTTCAAAGCTTTTCCTTGGAATTCATGTTTTGTCCTCTCGCCATACAGCATTTTATTACTTCCTACCTTATCAATATACAAATCCATATCATCTTTGATTGCAGAGGTAATTGCGGTTAATGTACTTTCACCAATGTGGTTTTGGTATTTTTTAGTTAATTCATCAAGCAATTTTTCACAATATTCTTTAGAGTTATTTTGCCAATTTTCATTTTTACTTTCATGTTTTTCCTTATATATTTTACTAATAGACTTATCTGTAAACTCTTTTATGAATTGATATTCATCTAAACCTAGTATATTTTGAGGTCTATTCTTTTTTACAATATTATCCAGATTTTCTTCTTGCTCCAATTTCGCATGTTTTTTAAAAGTTTTTAATTTCTCAGCTTCCTTTTGAGCTTTTTCTGCTTTAGTGATTTTTGCATTAAGTTTTTTAAGCCTAACATCATCTTGTACCGGAGAAGCATTATACATCTCAATCTCTTGCTCAATCTCATCTATTTCTGCTTTAATTTCTTTACGAGCATCTTTTATATTTCCCAAATCTAACTTACCTAAATATTCTTCAAGTTCTTGCCCCTCATAAGTGTTAATATTATTCTGTATTTCCAAAACCGCATCACGTTTGTCCTGAAGCTCTTGAAATTCGTGCTCTTTATATTTTTTTAGTTTGGAATATACTTGTTCAATTATTTCATCTGAATTTGAATAAATAGCTACATTTTCATCAACTAAACTTTTGTCATCAGGATCATTTGGTTTTACATCATGTAAATCAAATTCAATATCTAGATCTAAAGAAGTTTGTTCTTCGTTTTTAGCTTTTAAGCTATCTTGGGATGAACTTACCTGAGCTTGTTTTTCCTCTTTATCACCAACAAAAACCCTAGTTTTTATCTTGTCTAAAAAAGATTGTTTATCTTTATTTCCCAAGGATTGATATTTTTCTTTAAATTTATCGACATCAAACTCCAGTTGTTTTACAGTAAATGAATTGTCTAAAATCTGTTTTAATTTTGGGTTGTCATCTAAACCAGAAGCTAAGGCATCTAACATAAGAGAATTTACTTCTTCTTTTTCTAGCCCAATATTTTGCAATGATGATTTTTCTTGGAAGTTTTCATAATTTAGATATGCTTCTAAAGTATCAAAGTCAATATTATACTTCTTTTTATTATTTATATTATTTATTTTATTTATAAACGCTTTTTTTTCTCCATCGTTAAGTTGTAGATATTCTGTTTTTAATTTCTTAAAATCTAATTTGTAATCAGGATCTATTTTTTTTAATAGTTTTACTTGTTCTTGTAAACCTAATTTATTTGCTAATTTAGGTGATTTTGCCAAGCTATCTAATATAAGGTTTTTAACAACTCCTTCATTTAGATCTTCCTGTTTTATTGTTGAGTTTTTGTCATTTAAATATTCTTCTAGATCATTATAGTTAATCATTTTATATGGATCGACTACTTCATAATCTTTATCAATTTCTTTGGTTGCATTTACAGATAAATCTGATTTTTTTGGCTGGATAGTTGGTTTATTTGTTGACTTATTTAATAAATATGTGTTTATCTCATTTTTCAATCCTTCATCAGAATTATGTAATTCTAACAAAACATCTACTATAAAAGATTTTGCTTTTCTTCAGTTAAGTTGTATTCACTTATATCTTTTTCATCCTCTAAATAATTTTCTAAATCATCATATTCAAATTCATCTTCAAAAAGAAGAGCTAAATCTATATCTATATTATTTCTAGCCTCGTCTACTAAAGCATCTAGTGCTTTTAAAAACTTAACTTGTTTTTCTGGCTCAAGTTCTTGATAGAAATTTTTTAAATCTCCAATGCCCTTGTCACTTAACTTATCTTTCAAGTCATTATTTTTCATAATCATAACTATTTTATTAACTAATAAAATTATATCACAAAAATGTTAAGAGTTTATTAAAGAGCGTTGCTAAGAGAATTATCAGCATTTCAATTTACTGATACTAAATCTTGCATACAAAAACTAATTAAATTAGGAATTAACTTGCATAATCGATGAAATAATAGTAAATTCCAATTTTCTAAAAAACACATAATTTGATATGACATTTATTACAGAATTAACAAAAGAATTAGCTAAATATGATCTTCTAACCCACGATTTTTATAAGGCTTGGGATAAAGGAGAATTAGCCTTAGAAACATTAAAAATTTATGCTAGAGAATATTACGGCCATGTTGCCGCATTCCCAAGATATATAAGTGCTATACACTCCAAGTGTGATAATATTGAACACAGGCAAATATTGCTTGGGAATCTAATTGAAGAAGAGCAAGGCGAAGAAAATCATCCTGAATTATGGTTACGTTTTGCCGAAGGAATTGGTTGCTCAAGAAAAGAATGTCAAAAAACATTGTTAGTTGCAAGCAAAGAACTGATAGATGGTTATTTTGAGTTAACAAATGATAGCTATGAAAAAGGATTAGGAAGTTTATATGCTTATGAAAGCCAAACCCCAGAAGTGTCAAAAACTAAAATAGAAGGATTACAAAAACATTATAAAATCAATGATGAAAATACTTTGAAATTTTTTAAGGAACACCAAGCATGGGATATAGAACATACTAAAGAATGTGAGTTTCTAATCAATGCCTTATCAGATAAAAAGCAAGAACAGGTGCAAAAAGGAGCAGTCTCAGGAGCAAAATTATTATGGAACTTTCTTGATAGCATGCAGGAAATACATCGTTATAAAAATTAGATAATTAGTTGGGTATAAGATTAATTAATCAGGCTACCTACCTATAGAACCACCACCTTTTTTAAAGCTTTTACTTTGGACGGCAACATCTTTAATAAACCCTTTAGAATAATTTTTAAGATCTGATTCCTTGCCTCCTGTATATTTACTGGCAAGCTTAGTACCACCACGCATCATATTATGTACGTAATTATCTTTCTTGCTTTCACCAGCAATCCTTTCTGGATTCATTACTTTATAAATTTCGTAAATCGCCATAACCTTTAAAATACGCTTTAAATTTTCTCTGGCTTTTGATTTAACATGATATAATGATTTATCTTTTGTCTTATTTATATCTTCCTCTAACTCTGCTTCATGTTTTTCTATTAATTCTTTAGTTTTCTCTTTGATAGCTTTGATTATATTTTGCTTATCCTCTTCCGATATATCTTCCTCTGCATCTTCCTGTTTATTATATTCCATGATGAATAACATCATCCTTGATTGGATTTCAGCTAAATCGTCAGTTTCCTCAAATAGTTTATCCAGTTCATCACAAAATTCTTTTTTCATGATATTACCATCCTCAGAGGCTGGTAAACTATTTGTTGTATCTCCCTTTCTCATAAATATACCTTTATAAGAATTTATGTTATTTTACTAATTCCTGCATTGTTTTACCAATTTCTGCAGGAGAATCAGATACTTTCACTCCAGCGCTTTTTAAAGCTTCTAATTTATCTTCAGCTGAACCTTTACCACCAGAAATAATTGCTCCAGCATGTCCCATTCTTTTTCCAGGAGGTGCTGTAACTCCAGCGATAAAACCAACTATCGGTTTTTTGGTTTTTGATTGCTTGATAAAATCAGCTGCTTCCTCTTCCGCACTACCACCAATTTCACCAATCATAATTATTGATTTGGTTTCATTATCAGCTAAAAATAATTCTAAACAGTCGATAAAATTAGTGCCATTAATTGGATCACCACCAATGCCAACACAAGTTGATTGTCCAAGGCCTGCTGCTGTTGTCTGTGCAACTGCTTCATAAGTTAAAGTACCAGATCTTGAAACTATACCAACTGAGCCTTTTTTATGAATATGGCCAGGCATAATCCCGATCTTACATTCCTCGGGAGTAATAACTCCAGGACAATTAGGCCCAACTAATCTAGTTTTAGAACCCACTAAAGCTCTTTTAACTTTCTGCATATCCAGTACTGGAATACCTTCGGTAATACAAATTACTAGTTCAATACCTGCTTCTATTGCTTCTAAAATTGAATCTGCGGCAAAGGGAGGGGGTACATAAATAACACTTGCACTAGCGGAAGTTCTATCAACAGCTTCTTGAACTGTATTATAAACTGGTAAATCAAGATGGGTTTGCCCACCCTTTCCAGGAGTAACTCCACCTACCATTTTAGTACCATATTCTATGGCTTGTTCTGAGTGAAAGGTTCCTTGAGAACCTGTAAAACCTTGACAAATTACTTTTGTATTTTTATTTACTAATATAGACATTATTTACAACCCTTATAT
Organism: Rickettsiaceae bacterium; assembly: GCA_013214485.1. Taxonomy (GTDB): domain Bacteria; phylum Pseudomonadota; class Alphaproteobacteria; order Rickettsiales; family Rickettsiaceae; genus JABSSF01. The sequence continues at coordinate 4,848 of JABSSF010000090.1, forward strand.
TGCTTTAACTATTTTTTCTGCAGCATCAGCTAAATTATCAGCTGCTATAATTTTTAAACCAGAATTTGCTAGTATTTTCTTTCCTAATTCAAAGTTAGTACCTGCAAGTCTGACAACTAGTGGAACTTCCAAATGGACTTCTTTTGCAGCAGCAACTATTCCTTCAGCGATAATATCACAACGCATAATACCGCCAAAAATATTAACTAATATCCCTTTTACTGCTGTATCTGACATAATGATTTTAAATGCTTCAGTTACACGCTCCTTATCAGCTCCACCACCAACATCTAAGAAATTAGCAGGCTCTGCGCCATACAACTTAATGATATCCATAGTAGCCATTGCAAGGCCTGCACCATTGACCATACAACCAATATTACCATCCATACGTACATAACTAAGTTCAGCTTTACTTGCTTTAGTTTCTAATGGATCTTCTTCATCTTCGTCACGAAGATTAGCTATCTCTGGGCGACGAAATAGAGCATTTTCGTCAAAATTTATCTTAGCATCTAAAGCAAGCAATTGCTGATCTTTAGTTACTACTAATGGATTTATCTCAATTTGTGAAGCATCAGTGTTAACAAAGGCATTATAAATAGATGTCACGATTTTTATCATATCTTTTGCCATTTGCCCTGTAAAACCGAGCCTAAGTGCAATTAAGCGACCATGAAAAGGCTGCACCCCAGTTGCTGGATCAATTGACACTTTAATTATTTTTTCTGGAGTTTTTTCGGCAACTTCTTCAATATCAACCCCACCTTCAGTAGAAGCCATTAATATTATTCTACTACTACTACGATCTAACACAGCACTGAAATAATATTCTTTAGCTATGTCACAACCTGATTCTATATAAACTCGTTTTACTTTCTGACCATCTGATCCTGTCTGATGAGTTACTAATGTCATGCCGTACATATCTTGAGCTTGAGATTTTGCTTCCTCTTTACTACGCACTACTTTAACTCCACCGCCTTTACCGCGACCACCTGCATGTATTTGAGCTTTAACGACATAGATATCTGCTTCAAAATCGCTAAGCACCCTATCTATATCTTCTTTCTTTAGAGCAACAACTCCATGAGAAGTGGGAACTCCGTATTTTCTTAATACTTCTTTTGCTTGATATTCGTGTATATTCATTTACAATAATTTATTTAGTTTAACTTCTGTACCATATTATAAGTGTACAATAAATGTACCCATTCTGTAAAGTAAAAGCACTATTCATGCATAAAAGTTGATCATTTTATTAAAAATTTTTAATTTTTTTGTACTAAATCCACATAATGCATGTAATAAGTAAATTTAATATCATATATTAATCATTTAAATACCATGACCACTATTTTTTTTATTAGCAGAGCTTCTATTAGAAACATTCTTTTTGTATGTAGGATTATCTCGCTTCATATCTTTTTTTTTCTTTTTTAAATTTCTTTTAATATTCTCTTTTCCTACATGAGCAGAAGATTTTTTCTTAACATATTTTTTTCTAAGGCCTTTAATATCTTTAACAAACTCCTTATATTCCTGCTCTTTATTTTCTCGTGCCTTAGTTTGCTGCTTTTTTTCTATTTTTAATTTTTCTTCTTCAGCTTTTAAATTTCGTATTCCTTTTGTTGCTCCACTATGAGGAGTAATTTCTTTCTCTACAATATTTGTTTCACTATATTTACTATAAGGGTTCAAGGCATTCTTAGTTGCTTGCCAAAATTTAGCTGCCTTATTTTTATTATATTCTTTAACTATTTCTTTGTCCTTTTCTTTTTCATATAACAATTGTGTCATTATTTCTTTATCTTTAGGCTTAAGTTTACTTAACGGCTTATTATCTTCTACAACAACACCTGCCTTTATATTTTTCTTATAAAGTTCAAATTTTTCCTTATATACTTCATTCATTTCGTCTTTAGTCAGTTTTTTCCATTTTCTCCCTTGCTTTTGAACTCTTGATTTTATTGACTCTTCTAATGCCTTATTATGCACTCTAAGTTTGTGAGTTTCTTTTTTTAATTCTTCTACACCTAAATTAAGACCTCGCTTCCTTTCTTCATTTATATTTTTAATTAAATCTTTTTGTATATCTTGACTATCAAATATTCGTTGTTTCATATTCTGTGATTGACCAACAACTCCACCAATTAAGCTAAAAATATTTTTTACTGATTTGAACCATTGTTGCGGATGAAATACTGACGCAACTACATCTGTTATACCTTCAGCAACTATCAAAACTTTTTTAGTTCCCTCTATCCCTTTTTTCTCAATTAAAAGCTCTATATCGCCAGTTTTAATAACTTCTTTTACTCTCTTTTCGGCTAAGCTAGGTTCTAATTTTAATAACGTTTCTTGTTTTGAAAATTCATGAACATAGTCAACTATAGCATCATTTTCTATATCTAATTTCTTAGCTCTTACTGCCTTAACAACATCTATAACCGTTAATGATACTTTGATTGTTAGAGCAATTGAAGCTACCACTAAAAGCCCCGTACCACCTGTTGCTGCTGCAAAAGCTATTGTACCTACTGCTGCT
>JABSSF010000091.1 GCA_013214485.1 Rickettsiaceae bacterium
TACAAGAATTGGTTTTTTATAAGTTTCTATTCAAGAGTAATTTGTAATCTTTGATTGTGACTTTTAAATTGCCCTGAAGATAATATATTTGGATTTCATAATTATTACCTAATTTAATTGCTAAAAATATAACTTAATCAGCAAATTTAACTAAACCTATAAGCCTTTTTTTTACTTTGTATATACCCAAGGCGGATGAAAAACCTGTTTTTTTAAGAAAGCAAATTTAGGTAGTATCAAATTTAAAAACTCTTGCCTATTCAGTGATAAGTAAGCGTTTTTAAAGATAATAACTTAATTTTCAAACTTAAAAATCTGGTTTTTGATTCGTCTTGGGTATATATATTATTTATATCTTTTTCCAGATCTTACGTTTTGCAATGTAGAAAATAACCGTAAATATAGCGAGGAATATCATCACTTTTAGTCCCATAGATTTACGATGCTCCATTTCAGGTTCAGCAGCCCATTGTAAAAATATGACTACATCGCGGGACATTTGTTCAACAGTTGCAGGAGTGCCGTCCATATATTCAACCATATCTGCTACTAAAGGAGCTGGCATAGATAGTTGTCCACCTTCAAAATATGGATTATAATTTAATCCTGGCATTAATTCCAACCCTTCTGGCGGAGCTTCATCATAGCCTGTAAGTAATGAAAATACATAATTCGCTCCGTCATGCCTTGCCTTGATTATTAAAGATAAGTCCGCTGGATATGCATTGTTATTTGCTGCTCTTGCTGCCTGTTCATTAGGATAAGGACTTGCAAAAACATCAGAAAGAATGCCAGGACGTTCAAACATTTCTCCGTCCTCATTTGGCCCATCAATAACAGTATGACTTTTAGCAATCTCTTTAATTTCAGCATCTGAAAAACCAATATCTCTTAAGTTTCTGTAATATAAGTGATTAAGACCATGACAAACAGCACATACTTCAAAATATACTTGTGCACCTCTTTGGGCTGATTGACGATCTACCTTACCAAATATTCCTGCAAATGGCCATAACATTTGTTTTGGCTTTTTAGGTTCAAGAGCAGCATTTGCCGTTGATACTAGAAATATCATCAGTATAGCTAATATTTTAGATATATTATACATAAATTTTACCACAATTATATTATATCATCTTCTTGCAGTTTCTGCTCCTCAGCAACGCTATGTGGCAGAGGTAAAGGCTTTTCGAATCTAGCAACAAATGGTACTATAATTAAAAAATGAAAAAAGTAATAACATGCTGCAAAACGGCTAACTGTTAAATAAGGTTCCTCTGCAGGCTTACCACCAACATATCCTAAAACTAGACAATCTATTACAAATAACCAAAAGCACCATTTATAAAGAGGCCTGTAACTAGCACTGCGTACTTTAGAACGATCAAGCCAAGGTAAGAAAAATAAAATTATGATACTACCAAACATTAGTAATACTCCACCAAGCTTGGATGGTACTGCTCTAAGTATCGCGTAAAATGGTAAAAAATACCATTCAGGAACTATATGAGTAGGAGTAACTAATGGATCAGCTGGAATATAATTGTCAGGATGACCTAGTAAATTTGGTTTATAAAAAATAAAATAAGCAAAAATTAAGAAATATACTCCAAAACCAACAAAATCTTTGACAGTATAATAAGGATGAAATGGGATCATATCATCTTTCTTTAATTTCACCCCAGTTGGATTGTTAGAACCATGTGTATGTAATGCCCAAACATGTAATAATACTAAGGCAAGAATTATAAAAGGTAATAGATAATGCAAAGCAAAAAATCTATTTAATGTTGGATTATCAACCGAGAAGCCACCCCATAGCCAAGTAACAATTCCTTCACCAATTACAGGGATTGCAGAAAATAAGTTAGTAATAACAGTAGCTCCCCAATAACTCATTTGACCCCAAGGTAAAACATATCCCATAAAAGCTGTTGCCATCATTGTAAGAAAAATAATGATACCAATGTGCCACAATAATTCACGTGGGGCTTTATACGAACCATAATAAAGGCCTCGAAATATATGTAAATATACCGCAACAAAAAACATTGAAGCACCAACAGCATGAGTATAACGAATTAGCCACCCATAATTTACATTACGCATTATTTTTTCAACACTCTCAAAAGCATAATCTACATGAGGTGTATAATGCATAGCCAAAACAATTCCCGTAATTATTTGAATTATTAAAGCCATTCCTGCTATTGAACCAAGGTTCCATAAATAGCTAAGATTTTTTGGAGTTTTATAATGACTAAAATGCCCTAAAAACGAAAAAATTGGCAATCTATAATCAATCCAAGCAATTATAGAGTTTTTGTTGTTTTTGTTAGATATTTGATCAGATGTATGGTGTGTCATAATTAGCCAATTTTAATTTTTTTATCTGAAATAAAACTATATGGCGGAACAGCTAAATTCAAAGGAGCTGGACCTTTACGTATACGACCAGAAGTGTCATAATGAGAACCGTGGCAAGGACAAAACCAGCCATCATATTCACCTTGATTCGAAATTGGCACACAACCAAGATGAGTGCAAATTCCAATAGTAACTAGCCATTTTTCATGACCTTCTTTAACTCTATCTGCATCAGATTCTGGATCAACTAGTTCTGAATTAGGAGTTTCTTGAGCTTCTTTAATTTCTGCTTCTGTTCTATGTTTAATAAATATTGGCTTACCACGCCATTTTACTGTTCGAGTTTGCCCAGGTTCAATATTAGAAATATCTACTTCAATACTAGATAAAGCAAGAACATCAGCTGATGGGTTTAGTGAATCAACTAATGGCCAAGCAACACATGCTGCACCAACAGCAGTCATACTACTAGCTGTTAAAGTTATAAAGTCCCTACGAGTGGTTTTATCAGGGTCATCTGGTAAAGTATCATCTGACATATTTATTATCAGTCTCTATAAAATTACTATACAGATCATATTATACTTATTACTTATGTTATGGCAATAATATTTAGTATTGTAATTATAAAATTTCTTTTTCATTTGATATATATACGCAAGAACAGCAAAAAACAGATTTCTTATTCGCTGGTTCGTATTCTATTCATATGGATTTCCTTCATCGGTATTTTCATCAATTTGTAGCAAATCTTCAAATCCTTTTTTTAGTTTTTTTTCATCCTCTGATTCTTCATATTCAGGTAAATCACTTAAACAATTCCAAAAATTTTTCCAGTTAGTTATTTCAGGTATACAATATCTAGCTACAGATTTTGCATCATTAAAGGCTCGAAAAGTAACTTTTTCAATATGATCTAATATTCCAGCTTGTTTAAGTCCAGAAAAAACATAAAAAGCAACAACAAGACATGTAACCATAAATATCACGTACCACTTAGCTAAAATACCATACACAAAAACAACTAATGGGTTTTTAAATATTACTTTTAGCTTACTTAATAATGCGTACCACATAAGGACGAAATTCTTTGCTACTAATTATATTACTAATTATTATGATACCTTAATTTTTTAAATAAACCAAAGATTTTATTAAGATTTACATTTATAAGTTAGTTAATTATTAATTATTGTTGTTAATTTTGTATTGGCAAAGATCGCTCAAATTAAATAGATTATTTAATCCCTTTATTTTACTTATGTTATAGCTATTTATGATATGGATGATTCTCAATAATAGATTGTGAGCGATAAATTTGTTCTAATAAAATAACTTTAGCTAATTGATGTGGCATAGTCATTTTAGATAGACTCAAATTTAAGTCTGACATGGCAATAATTTCGTTACTTAAACCAAAGGCTCCACCAATGATAAAATCAATATTTTTACCAAGCATCATTTGTTTACCAAATAGTTTGCTAAAATTCTCGCTGGAAAATTGCAAAGCATCTATTACTAAAGAAATTTTATAAGCAGAATGGTTAAGATATTTTTTTATCAACTCAGCTTCATATTCTTTAATTTGATTGGCTGGAATTTTTTTACTGTAATTAATTTCGTAAGATGTAATTTTCCAGTTAATCATCTTATTATAATTTTGTGCTAGTTCGTAGTAATTATCTTTTAATTTACCAACAGATATAATGTTAATTTTCATCTATTTAATGTATTATTTAATTTTATATATTAAAGAATTGTCTTTTTTATGTCAAAATATCTTAAATTTTTAATATATGTTCAGGTATTCGTTGAAAAATATAATTATATTGTCTATATTGCAAATTGGAACGAAACTAATCGCAGGGTAACAATTATGACCAATATTGAAGATAATATATTTTTGGAAGAAATATTAAAATTACTTGAACCGATGGGGAAAGTTGATATGCTCAGAGACGGAGATATCGTTGATTTAATAAAAGATAAAATAGTTTTTGCTAAGATAATGAATAGTCAAGTTTATTTGAAAGCTAAAAATAATCAATATGTTGTGGTACCACCTCATATTATTAAAACTGAGGATTTATTTTTAGTGCAAGCAACAAGATCTTATTGGTTATCTAGAGAGCAAGCTGCTCTAGTAACTTCTTAAGAAACTATATAAGCCTTGAATCCCTATTAGTTCTCTTTTGTTAAAAACAGGTCTCTTTTGCAACTTGTTGAGTAGTAGATATGAGATATATTATTATTTTTATAATTAGCTTTTTTAGCTTCCTTAATTGCTTTGCAGCTGATAGTTTAGCAAGTTTAGTACAACAAGAAATAAATAAAGTTGATCCAAATATTCATATTGGTATTAAGATTCGTAATCTTAAAGAAGACAAAGTTATTTTTGCTCTTAACAATAAGAAATATTTTACTTTTGCAAGTGGGATAAAATTTATTACTTTAACTTCTTTAGCTGATAAATTTTCTTTAGATTACAAATTTAGAAGTCAAATTCTTACTAATGGTTCTGATTATTATTTGCATATCCATGATCCTGATTTTACCGATAATGATCTGCAAGAATTAATCAAGCAATTAGTCAAACAACAGATCACTCATATAAAAGGTAATTTTTACATTCTAAAAGATGATTTTACTATTGCTCCCGTTGCCAGAGGGAAAATTGTTGCAGATACAGTATATTGTTATGGCGCACCAATTACTAAAGTTCATATAAATAAAAATTGTAGCAGGTTAATTGCTAAACCAACAACGGCAGGCGAGAAAATAGCTATTAATGAAACTAAAAATGAAGTGATGCCATATAATATAGTCAATACAGCAGAAACTATCAAAGGTAATGTTGCTGATATGTTATATACTAGCATCGAAGATGATAAATATATTATTGATGGTACTTTAAATATTGCGACTGGAAAAGTAACTATTGGGGCAGTAGTTAGAGATAATTATCCTCATGTGAAATACATGCTAAAAAAGACTTTATCGAATAATAACATAGCATTATCTGGTAAAATTTTACTGCAAGCAAAACCTAAAAACCTTACAGAGATAGCTACCAAAGAAAAAACATTTGCTGATGTAGCAACAATCGCTATGAAAAAATCTGATAATTTTATTACTGATTATTTATTAGCAGAATATGCTTCTAAATATAATGCCAAAGAATGGCGCGATGCAGGGGCTTTGCTAAAAGAATTGGTGTTTAGTAATTATAAAGTAGATATTAAAAAATCGAATATATTTGATGGTTGTGGTTTATGTCCATTTAATTTATTTACCGTAGATCAGTTTGATGCAACATTAACAGCAGTAGCAAAGTCACAAAATTTTACTAAAACTATAAAATTTTTAGCAAATCCAGGAGATGTTAATAGTAATTTCAAAGAACGTTTTCAGGATTTATCGCATGAAAATAAAAAGAAAATCTTTGCTAAAACTGGAAAACTAACAGATACTTGCTCAATAGTTGGTTATTTTTATAATAATGATAATGAATTACACAGCTTTGTTATCGTCATTAACAATATTTATGGTAATAAAAATAAATATAAAAAGCTTCAAGAAAATATAATTACCTTGCTAATGCAGCGATAATTCTTTAGTACTAATCTAATATTTAATACATAATTAATTAGTTGACAGATTTTAATGTTTTTGTTTTAATATCAAACTTATGATTACTTGTATTTGTTTAAGTAATTTTAATTTAAATAAGGAGAATAATTATGGCAAAATTAAGTAATAACGGAAATTTTGGTGCATGTGAACAAATTATTGGTACAGATTTTTTTCAGGACAAACCATTTCATAAAGTTAAAGTCGTGTCGATAATAGATTGCACTATAGATAAATCTCTAGAAGAAGATTTCTTAGCAAGGTTATTAACAGAATGCCCAAATATAGAAGAACTTGCAATTAGTGGGGTAAAATTAAATTTTCATAAACTCCCTAGTGACATTAAAGTTGACCATTTGGGTATAACCATTACAGAAGATATAACAAATTCAGATATAACAAATTCGACAACATCAAAAGACTCAACAATATTGGACTTCACAAAGTTTACAAAATTAAATCAATTATGCATTAATCCAAATGATGCAGGAAAAGCAGAATTTACCTTACCTTCAAATTTAAAGGTTTTAAATGTGAGTACACTTCAAAGAAGAAACGATGGCGATGATTTTGAATTAGACATCCCAAAAACACCTAAAGATTTATTGGTGTTTGCAATGGCTGGACAACATATAAAATTTTCTGACAATACAATAAAAAATATAAATATAATCAATAGCAAATCACTAATATATGCTATTTGCGGTAACAATGAGTTGCAAAATAAGTTTGATGAACAAATAATCAATAACAAAAAACTAATGAATTATTTTGCACATCATATAACAAAAGACAATCTAGAAATATTGTTTAAACCTTATATTATAGAATATTTTAACAAATCTTTCTTAAATGAAGTTGTTAAATATTATATAGATAAGGAAGCTTGCAAAAATAACTTTAATATTTAATAGGTTTTATAATGTAATTCCACTCTCCTTTAAATGACTCAT
>JABSSF010000092.1 GCA_013214485.1 Rickettsiaceae bacterium
TCTATAAGAGATTGCTAGCGAGGTATTTGTGGCATGAGTTATTTCCTCTGTAGTTAGCTCGGTAACAAATTTTGATAATAGTTTATCCGTTTCTAATCTAGCTATTTTAGGTAATTTTAAACTATCTTGCAAGTCATGGCAGCGAAATTTTACTAAAAATTCTGGTATGTGAATAAATTGATAATTAGTAGCTAAATCAAACCATAAATCATAATCTTGAGTATGGCGCAAATCTTCATCAAATATTCTTATTTCAGAAAATGCAGCTTTAGGTATGAGTAAAGCACAACCATTTAAAGCCCTTTCTTTTGCAAGCCAATAGCGAAAATTTTCAGCTGGTATTGTCTTTAAACTTAATGGCACCTCTTTATTGTCTTTTTCTATTAGATAGATCACATTACTATATAAAATGAATTTCCCAGTACCTAGACTATTTAATTTTGCTATTTGGGTAGCTATCTTTTCTGGTAAATATAAATCATCATGACTAAGCCAAGAAAAATACTCCCCTGTCATTTTATCAATACCATAATTTAATGCAGTAGATACTCCACCATTTGGCTTTGAGAAATAACGAATTTTATCACCGTAAGACAAAGCTATTTCTTCAGTTTTACCATCATCATTTGAACCATCATTAACAACAATTATTTCAATGTTTTGATATGTTTGATTTAAAGCGCTATTAATAGCATCTTTTAAATAATTTGAACCATTATAAACGGGAATAATTATTGATACTTTAGGATTCTTTTTTGTCATAAATTTATATTATGTCTAGAATTATATACGCAAATAACTATATACATATTTGACTATCTTGTAAATCAAGATGCTTTAATTAGCCAGTGTGATCTAAGAATTTAATTGATTTGTTACTAAATATGTTTATTATTCTTAAGGGAGTGTTGCAAGCCCAATGTAAGAGGTGGTAAATGAATATATTAATTTTTGGTATTACTGGTATGCTTGGTGGTACCATGTTTCATGTATTATCTAGTCAGAAAAATTTAAATGTTTTTGGTACAGCTAGGAGCAATATTAACCATAAATATTTTAAACAATTTAATGCTAATAAGATTATTAACAATATAGATGTTGAAAATCAAGATCTTATAATTAAAGCATTTAATTATGCTAAACCTGATGTTATTATTAATTGTGTTGGAGTTATCAAGCAATTATCTGCAGCCAGCGATCTACTTACTACATTACCAATAAATTCAATGTTACCACATCGTTTAGCAGGGCTTGCACTTAATAGTGGTGCAAGATTAATTCATTATAGTACTGATTGTGTCTTTTCTGGTAAAGGCGGTAATTATAATGAAGAAGATCAATCTGATTGTGATGATCTTTATGGTCGTTCAAAATTACTAGGAGAAGTCGTTGATTACCCTAATGCGGTAACGCTTCGTACTTCAATAATTGGTCATGAATTAAATAGTAATTACAGTTTACTTGATTGGTTCTTATCACAGGAAGATGGTAGCTCTGTTAAAGGATTTACGAAAGCAATATTTTCTGGCTTAACTACTTATGAACATGCAAAAATTATTGCTAATATAGTTCTGACAAATAAAGATTTACATGGGTTATATCATGTAGCAGCTGAGCCAATTGATAAATATAGCTTATTGCAGTTAATTGCTAAGATTTATAATAAACGAATTACTATTAAGCCGCATGATGTACCAGTTATTGATAGGTCGCTTGATAGTAGTAAATTCTATGAAGCTACGGGTTATAAAGCTCCTAAATGGGAGAATTTAATTGAAGAAATATATAATTTTAAAAGGCAAGAAATATGTTTGTAAATAAAACTTTATTAATTACTGGCGGTACTGGTTCTTTTGGTAGTAAAGTGCTTAATCATTTACTTGATACGGATATTAAAGAAATACGGATCTTTAGTCGTGATGAGAAAAAACAAGAGGATATGCGGATTAAACTTAAAAATCCGAAAGTAAAATTTTATATTGGTGATGTACGTGACTTTGACAGTATTAATAGGGCAATGCGAGGAGTCAATTATGTCTTTCATGCTGCAGCATTAAAGCAAGTTCCTTCTTGTGAATTCCATCCAATAGAAGCAGTTAAGACTAATATTTTAGGGGCTGAAAATACCTTAAATGCTGCTTTAAATAATGCAGTTGAAAGAATGACTGTACTTAGTACTGATAAAGCTGTTAATCCTATTAATGCTATGGGTGTATCAAAATCAATGATGGAAAAATTGATGATAGCAAAATCAAGAGAAGCTGGAAAAAATGATACAGTATTTTGTGGTGTTAGATATGGTAATGTTATGGTCTCCCGTGGATCAGTTATTCCTTTATTTATTAATCAAATTAAGGAGAATAAACAAATAACTGTTACTGACCCCTCAATGACTCGTTTTATGATGTTTTTATCTGATTCAGTAGAGTTAGTGCTTAATAGTTTTAAATATGGTAAAGGAGGAGATATTTTTGTCCAAAAAGCTCCAGCCTGTACTATTGATATATTAGCTAAAGCTTTAAAGAAAATATTTAAATCTGATAATGAAATTAAGTATTTGGGTACAAGACATGGTGAAAAGCAGCATGAATCGTTGGTATCACGAGAAGAAATGGCTAAGGTAGAGGATTTAGGTAAATATTACCGTATTCCAGCAGATAATAGAGATTTAAATTATGCTAATTACGCTGAGTATTTTTCTAAAGGAGAAAAACATATAGCTGAATGTACAGACTATACTTCAGCTAATACAACACAATTAGATCTAGAGCAAACTATTGAATTATTATTACAATTAGATTACGTAAAGGAGCAGCTTAATGCTTAAAATCATGACAATAGTTGGTACAAGACCAGAACTTATTAAAATGTCCCGAGTAATTGCTGAGTTTGATAAATATACTAATCATATTTTAGTCCATACTGGCCAAAATTTTGATTATGAATTAAACCAGGTATTTTTTGATGATATGGAAATTAGAAAACCAAATTATTTTTTAGAGGCAGCAGAGGAAACCGCCGCTGCAACTATTGGTAAGGTCATAGATAAAGCAGATGTAATAATGCGTAAAACTAAGCCCGATGCTGTATTATTATATGGTGATACTAATTCAACCTTAGCAGTAATTTCAGCAAAAAGATTGAAAATACCAGTTTTTCATATGGAAGCAGGAAATCGTTGTTTTGATCAAAGAGTTCCAGAGGAAATTAATCGTAAAATATTAGATCATATAAGTGATATAAACTTAGTATTAACTGAACATTCACGGCGTTATTTACTCGCAGAAGGGCTTCCTGGAGATAGGATAATTAAAACTGGGTCTCACCTTCAGGAAGTATTAAATTATTTCAGGCCAAAAATTGAAAAGTCAGATATTTTAAAGCGATTAGATTTAAAGGAACAGGAATATTTTTTAATTAGTAGTCATCGTGAGGAGAATGTTGATGAACCTGATAGATTGCAAGATTTAGTTGATAGTCTTATTGCAATAGAGCAGAAATATAATTTCCCGATTATTATCTCAACTCATCCAAGAACTAAACTTAGATTAGAAAAATTAAATCCTAAGATTAAAAGTAACAAAATTAGGTTCTTAAAACCATTTGGTTATACAGATTATATCAAACTACAAATGCAGGCTTTTTGTACTTTATCAGATAGTGGTACGATTACCGAGGAATCTTCATTATTAAACATACCAGCAATAACAATTAGATATATGCATGAGAGACCAGAAGGTATGGATGAAGGAGTTTTAATTATGTCAGGATTAAAAGCTGATCGTATTATAGATGCAATAGAAGTAATAACTAAGCAGCATAAGAAAGATCCTAACTTTAGAAAACTAGTTAGTGATTATGATACTGATCATGTTTCGAAAAAAGTTTTACGCATTGTCCAAAGCCATATTGATTATGTAAATAGAGTTGTGTGGTTTAAAACGTAAGAATCCAAGTATTTTTTTCATCATCATAGATAAGTTGTAATTAAAGCTTGTAAGTTATACAAGAGCTAGTACTTGCGATTGCGAGCAAAACTTGTTTTAAGATACAATCTAGGAAAAATCTCTAAGTACTTAATGCCTAATAACATAATTACGTAATTTTACTAGATAGCTGGTTACTAATATTTCATATAAATTAGACTAATATTAAGCATTTGTATATAGGGAGTAAAAACAATGTACAAAAAAAGAAAGTTTAAAAATTTATGTTTTATTTTAAACCAACCTTATATTGGTGTTGTATTAATGTTTTTGTTTACAACATTAATAATTATTGCAAGGTAATTTTTAACAACCCAATTAGTCGGGGATACAATAACGTATGTTCAGGAGTTTCTCTAAAGGTTATTGTGATTTATATTGATTGTAATTTGAGGGTAATCCCCGACTAATTGACTAATTATCATCTTTTTTTAAAGTCTATTTAATTTTATTGATATAAATTGTTGACTTTTTATATATATAGTTTAATCTTTGCTTAGACAGTTTAGATGTGTCTAATTCTTGTGCTTACAATTAACAAAAACTAATAAGGAATATGTGTTATTTAGGGTAATGCTTTTAAGTAGTTTATTACCCACTTAAATACATATTTTTGTTGATCGGGGAAGCAATAACGAATGTTCAAGGTTATCCTAAAGGTTATTGTATTAAAAAATTGTAAGTATGAGAATTCCCCGATCACCATGTGTATATAGTATGACTGGTTATTAATATAATAAGGGTAATAATTCGGTGTTTTTGTTAAATAGGAGTTAATTATTTATAATTATTAGTTCTAAATAATAAACATTATAGGGGAAATGTTAGGATAAAAATGTCTATTTTAAATATTAATAAAAAGGAAGAAATTTACAATAATTATTTACAAGAAATTGCAAATATAACTTTAACTTTGCGAGAAATAGATGTGATATCTTGTATAATTACTAATAGGGGGGAGAAGAAGATAGCCTCTATTTTAGCGATATCTTATCGAACTGTTAGCACCCATATTCGTAATATTATGACTAAATTTGGTTATAATTCAAGAGAACAGATTATAGATATTATTGAGAAATCGGGTAAATTATCATATTTAAAGCAATATTATGCTGTTTTAATAACTGAATCTGCTTTTAAACAACATTTAAAGAAAATAGCGTCCTTAGTCAATCGAGAAGGTATTACTTATTATATTAATACTACTAGAGCCAAAGAAAAAAAGAGCTTTGTAAATCAGCTTATAAATTTGTTAAATATAGCAAATATTAAGTTGCTTGAGAATGAAAGTGATGATAACCAACTTATATATAGTATCAGTAAAACATCAGGTAGTAAGGGGGTAAAGGTTGATGAAAATATTATGTTATTAATTGATGATAATGATGATCAAGAGTTTTTCAAAGATACAAAATATGTCGATTTTACGAAAGATGCTAATGGTTATTTTGATATATTAGCATTAATAGAAAAATTAATAACTAAAGGAGAAATAAACAAACTCACTCAAGAGTCTAAAGACGAATATGTAGCTCTACAAGCTTCTTTTAATGATAAAGCAGTAAATAAGCTACGAGTTAAGAGAAATAATTTTTGGCAAAGATTTTTATTAACCACATTAGCTCTAGGAATGATAATTACTGGAATAGGAGTTATTTATCAATTTAATAATAGTTTAAACAAGAATGCTGCTATTGAAACTGAATTAGACAAACTTATTAAAATAAGTGAAAATGTCTTATCAGCTGATAGTATTATCAAAGGAAATTTGCAAAAAAACTATGTAGTTGTTAAACAATTTGAAATAATGAATGAGTTGTTTTCTAATGCAGACATAGCAGAATATTTTAAACATAATGTGCAATCAGAAAATTTGTTACAATATTTATTCATATTACATTCTGTGGCAGCATTCTATAATTATAATGAGTATAATGGTCTTAAGGCTCGCAAAATATTATTGCATGCTAAAAGTTTAGCTGAAAATTATGTTAATGATTTAAGTGTTATAAATATTAATTTTGATAATTTAGAACCAGATGAAATTTTATCAGAGCTAAGCGTTGTAAAAGATTTACCAGAAATGTATACACGTATTATCTACCTTTTAGGTAGAACTTATATATATCAGGGTGATATTAACAACGGTAAATCATATTTTGAATTAGCAAAATATTTAGGCAATGAATTAGACCTTTTTGAAGGGTATTTAGCTATTACAAGTGGTATTCAGATAATTCAAACCCATTATATAAACGTTGATATAGAAAACAGTGATTATAAACAAGTAACACAAATATTAGAAGCAGCTATAAAATCATTTGAAATGCTACAATACGATATTAGGCAATATAAAATTAATTATGATCCAGGTAAAGCTAATCAGCAAATAATAATTCCTAAAGAGGATTTTTATAATAGAGTTTATATTAGTAATAATATAATAAAATTTTATGCTGTATTAATAGCAATTACCAATGATTCTTACCAAAAGAAAGATTACACAAAAAGAGTATTATTAGAGCTGACTAAAAGTAAAATATTATCTGAGTTCACACAACAATCGAATGCTTTAATTAGAAAAAAAATTGCTGATATATATAATAGTTTAGGAAATATATTACTTGGGTTACACGATACAAATATAAATTCGATACAATTAAAAAATTACGTTGTTAAAGAACTAGCTATAAAAGAGAAAATTGATTTAGATATCATTTATCAAATATTTGAGCTAGCTAAACTAAAAAGTCGAGCTTCCGATTACACTAAAATAGATTCTTATAATGGTATTATCAAGGTGTGTAAAAGAAAAATGCAGCAAAAAATGATAAATAAAAAAGAGAAAGACATGCTAAAGCAGAAAATACAAAATTTTAAAAATAAAATATTTACTATTCAGAAAATATTGAGGGGAAATTATGAAGAGTAATAAGAATAAATATGAGATAAT
>JABSSF010000093.1 GCA_013214485.1 Rickettsiaceae bacterium
GCTTTAGCTAAAAATTCTGGAGAAATAACACTTTCTCCTTTATTCTTATTTAAATTATCAATCTTGCGTCTATTTTCTTCTTGCTGTCTTAAATATGCTTGATCCTTTCTTACCTCTTCATAAGTTTGTAATTTTGGATCAGTAGTATTAATTTCATTCCAAGCCCCTACACCTATTGCTCTAGCCCCTGCTCTACCTAACTTACTATCTGCCTTATCACCAAGAAGTCCTTTATATGCTATATTTTTCAAACCAGCATAACCAGAATATAATTGCTCTCCTCTGCGCTGTCTTTTTTCCTGTTTTTTCTGACGATTAACTTTAACTTGATGATTAATCTCTTGTACAGAGCGCAGCGCTTTAATATTTTTACCAAATACACCAACTCCTTTTCTGGATAAGCTCTGATGTGCTTTAACATAAGCTCTTTGGTATTCCCTGGCTGCTAATGCTTCTTTAGCTAAAACTCTTAAAGATTTACCGCTTTTCTTGCTCTTAGTATTTTTTACAATATCATCTATAGCAAGCTTGTCTTTGGCAGATAATTCTTTAAAACTTTTACCACCATGTAAAGTCTTAGCAAGTTCTTCACGCAAATGAGCTGGATCTTTATTAGCAATTATTTCAGCTGCCTGATTGATTTTTTTAGTGCTAAGATTTTTATTACTATCTATTAGTGCTTCTTTCACTGCAATCCTATATTCCGCCTTAGCATTTTTATAACTTTCTTTATATTCAATACCAGTATTTTTCTTAAGCTCTTTAAGTACTGATTTATCTGGTTTATTCAAAGCATTTGCTTTTACTTGATCTACAATTTGCTTATCAATCCACTGCGAAGGAGCTTTCTTAATTTCATCTAACCTTCTTTTACCTTTATCTCGTAGCTTAACAAGCTGTCTACCAACTTTTGTTTTTCTTCCAAAAGCTCGCCCTGCAGCTCTACCGCCACGAGCTATACCGCTCCTAACTCCAATAGCAGCAGCTCCGCCTATTTTACCAATATTTGTCCAACTACCTGACGTACTAGTTATATATTTAGCTACCAATATTGCCATAGTATTTAATTTCTCTAATAAATAAATAGCAACAAATATCAACAACATACCATCAAATTGGACAAACCTGCCATTATGGAAAGCATCTATTCGCCATTGATCTTTACCTTCTCTTGCATCTATACCTTTGCTTGAATCTGCTACTAAATCTGGCTCTAAAAATGGTAAATCAGGATGTCGCCAATCATTGCAATCATAAGCTTGACAAAATCCACCATCTTCTGTAGCGTGATCTACTGGAATTGGCATATATAATACTTCATCAGTAAAATTTTCTCCTTTCATTGGTTCTGGAAACCACCAGAAAAATATACTTGTGCCTAAAGTATATGGATCTAATTTTGGAAACTCATGCTGACAAACTCGGAAACCAAGAGAAGCATATATTTCACTACGTAAAATCATCGAAATAAAAATCAATCCAGTAAATAAAATTATTGGCTGCAAGGCATAAGAGATTAAATATTTTAACCAATTATCAAATAATGGTCTAGTTACGCCAAATAATAAGAAACAAATAAATATAGGGCCTAAAGTAATAATCATTCCAATGGCAATCACTGCTGTTAAATAAATAACTGCCGCTTTAAAGAAAATCATTAAGACAAAATAAAGAGCTATAAAGAATAATATAATGTAGATAAAACCACGCCAATCAACAAAGAGTAATGCCATTAATTTATACATAGTTTCAGAAGCCATCATCAGACCAAGAATTGATGGTGAACCAGGACCAGTTGCTCCAGCTTCAATAATCATATTTAATATCTGATCAACTCCTCCTATGAAATAAACGAAAAGAAAATCATTAAAAAATGACCAACTATATTCAGTGCTAAGCAATGCTGAAACTATAGCTATTTTCAATACCCGAATTACTAATTCGGTTTGGGTTAAATTAACATTTCCAGTCAGATACGAAAATCCTGTAAATATAATGTATAAAGTTAGCATGGCAGATACAGCAAGACGATATCCTGGATTTTGGACAATACCTAAATAAATATTTTTAACCAAACCATAATTATTATCATCACCAAAAAATACTTGCTTGACTAAATCAGTTACTTTTTGTACTGGGTCAGGTCTGGTATCATTAATGCCAGATTTTATTGCAATGCGATATTGACCATTATTATCATCATAATACCTATCTAGGATTTTAAAATATAACTCACTATTTACATATTGTGATTTTACTGCATCTCCATCAACAGTATCATCTCCATCAACAGTATCATATTTATAAACTATACCCCCTGCTTCTCTTACTTTACCTTTGTTATTAATATCAAGTAATGTATAACCAACAACTGGTTCGCCTAGATGAAAGGTTATCCCTTGCGGGGCTCTTTGTGCTAATAAACTAGAGTTTGGATCAGTTCCTTTTTCAGCAATTAAGGCATATAATCCTACACCATTTTTAAATAAACAAGGAGGGTTTTCTAGATTAGCATCCTTTGTTGCAGTACACATTTCACTATCAAAAAATGTACATTCTGGTAATCTTACACATACTGGCGATAAAGTAGAACCATAATTTTTATTACCATACCAAGCACACCAAGCAGAAACATCTCCAGCTGTATTATATTCAACACCATTTTCCCAAGTTCTAACGATAATAGTCAGCGGCCGGCCATTTACCGTATAGTTGGAATCTTTCCATGGAGCTACTTGATTATCACCTGTTTGCCCTGACATTTCTTCTTCTGAATAGCGTGACGAGACTGTCATTTTTAGAAAGCCAAAATCATCTGCATCTATACATTTATCATCACTACAACCACTTAAAATGAGTAAAGCTAATAATATAATAGATATTCTTTGAAACTGATTTAATATCCTACCTATCATTTTTTATCCCCTCAATTATTCTAATTATTACCTGAGTTATTACCTTTTTTAGCAATAACATCGCCACCAGCTGCGCTACCTGCTGATTTTCTTTTTGATTTATAACTATTATCACCATAATCAGGTTTTTCTTTTCTACCTCTCGATTCATTATATTCATAATCTTGATCAATAAATTTACGTTTTAAGAATTTACCTGTACCAGTAATTGGTGAAGCGGCTTTTTTCCCTATTTTACCTATATCTTGCACTACTCCTTTAACTGGATTATCTCCTTCAATAAATGCTCCATGTCTTCTAGTAGATGTAATCATTGTTTGAGTTAAAGTTTGTACTACAACGTTAACATAGTCTAACAAGCCACTAGCCATTTTAGTGTAAGCAAAAAACAATAAAGATGAGGTGGCAATAACCAATAATGTACCTGGTTTATTAAAGAGATCAGTAATACTTTAAACTGCCGTGACAGCACTTACATAAAAGTTTATTGACTTTAAAAATGGTAAGCTAAATGAAAACTCTAATGGCATACTCATATGATGTAAATCTATTTCTATAGTAAGTGGTATAACATCTTGCCAACTAGCAGAAATAACTGCTTTAGTTATCTGCCCACTCATAAATTGATCAATGATTAAAAAGAATACCATCAATATAGTTGGCTGAATCATGTAGCTAAATAATGTTGATATCCAATTATCAAATAAACTTTTTGTTTTTTCAAATAATATAAAGGTAATGAAGAACGGAGCTAGAGATATCATTACAGCAATTCCTAAAAATGCTAGACAATAATTAACTATTACTTCAAGCACAGCTCGTAAATATATGATCATTGAATACATTACCATTAAAGCAAAAAAGGTAAGCCCAGTATGAATTTGGATAAATTGAATTAACAATAAAATCCATACGTTAGGGTTAGTATATCTTGAAAAAATAGGGTCAATAAAGCCAAATATATTACCCGTCTGTCCCGTCACACCAATAACACTACTAATTAAATAATCAACTCCATTCACAAAAACTCCAAATAAATTATCATTAAAGAATTGCCAGCTATTTTCACTAAATAAAATTAAGACTACAGCAATTTTTATCACTCTTACTACTATATCTGTAGTACTAATACGTACAGAACCTGCTAAAAATGCTAGACCATAAATCATTATATATAGCACTAGCATAGTTCTGACTATATTTTGTAATGTAACATTAGTAATTAATTTTGAATAAAATATAAAAACAAGCTCATTAATCATCTCACGCAAAGGCTTTACCAAATAATCATAAATAACGGTAGAAAACCATGTTGAACCAACATAATTAGTAATTTTTACCGTAACTACTCCACTAAGTTCATTTGGATTAGTAACTTTAAGCCATAAATATCCATCTTGATAAGCATCACCTTTATAACTCATATCAATTGGGTTACCATCAGCACCTGGTTCTCCACTCTCTGCAATTGCATATTCTATGCCAATACTCTCTAGATCCTCAGGGCTAATTGTAGCATTAGCATTACCTATTTCTACAATCATAAAGTAACGTCCTACATGGATGAAGTTAGTCGTCATATTACTAGTAGCCATATAAAAAAGTAATGTTGGATAATCCGTCACACCTGGAATAGACGACCAATTTCCTATTAATTGATCAATATTGTTATACATACCAGTAATTTGCCAATCAGTAGTAAAATCTAAATCACCGTCTGCTTGGGCAAAATAATAGAAAAAATCTTTGTTAGTAAAAGGAGAACGAATAAAGCTTGTTTTAGTATCTTTTATGGTAGTATTACCAACTTTAATAGTCATACCCCTACCCTTATCATAAGTACAGGCTGGGTTATTCATCCCATCTAAACCTTCAGAGCAAGTAGGGGCTGCAGCCATAGATATTACAAATGGACCTTCAATAAAATTCCCTGTAATAGATTGAGTTATAAAATGACCACCAGTAGGTGCTATATTACAATTAGAATTAACTATATCACCTAAATTAAAAGGAAAACCTGGGAACATAGTATCGAAAATATGGGTACACCAATTATCTGCTGTTGTATACATTATTTCATTAGTCAGACTACTACTTTCAGTATAAATCATTGTTGGTGCATGTCCTGTACCAAGATTTCCAGTCATTTCAGTATTTGCACCAAAAAAATCACCATTATCATCAAGAGTAATATTAATTACATCACCTGCTTTTACTGGAATTTTATTACGTCCACCTGCAAAGTTAAAATAATCTACAGGTTCTTTCATTTGAAAAAATTGTAAATGATCTTGTAAATCCTGATAGTCTGATAATGTTCCATTATTAAACGAATGAAAGTCTGAGACGTATTTCTGTTGCTCATAATCATATTTTTGAATAAATACTTGTGGTCTAGGAAATCTTGGATCAATTCTATATAATACTAAATATTTATCTGGAGCTGGCTGTACACCACTCGTATCCCACTGTAATTGTAAAAATTTATCCTTTTGTACGTGTACTCCAGTAGCAACCCAACTATCAGCATTAGCAAGATTTAAAGCTGTACTACTTTCATTTATATTAGAAAATTGTGGTACTTCAATATCATCTGGTTTGTCTGAGCCAAACAATTCTTTACTCATCCATTCAAATTCTTCGTATTCTGCCATTATATTGCTTGGCAGAATTAATATTGTAATTAATATGATTAACTTTAATATTTTATTCATTGTTATCTAATTACTATATTATTTTTTCTTATCATTTTTATCATCCTTATTTAATTCATCTAATTCATCTTCAAATTCACTTAGATCATTATCTATACCTAGATTTGATCTATCACTTAAATCTTTATGATGATCTTTAGCTTTATTTAATTCTTCATCATCATCAATATTAAAATCTTCATCTTTATTTAAATCATCTATATCTACATTCTCTTCCATATATTCCTCTTCCGCCTTTTTTTCTAACTCCTTAAAAGCTTCTTCATCTTCTGCTGAATACTCTTCATCAGAACTACTTATATCATCATTAACATCACCAATATCACGACGTTGTTGTTCTTTAATTTCTTTTTCTTGATCATTATTTCCCTGATCAACATTCATTTCCTCTGCATCAGGTTCTTTCTGTTGCTTCTGATCTTTTTTATCTCCTACTGCAGGCATTTCCTTATTTTCTGCTTGACTGATATTATCGGCAGATTTTGCAGCAAACTTATTATCTGCATCACCAATTTTTTCCCTAGCTTTATTTCCACTACCTCCACCTGCATCATCACCTGCTCCTATATCTCCAGATCCTATTCCCCCACCTTGATCATCACCACCATCACCTTTGCCTTTACCTTTGAGCTTATCATCATCAACTTTGTTATCCTTATTATCTTCTTTTAACTTTGCAGCTAATGCTTCAGCATTACCAACACCACCAGCTCTTGCAGCTGCATCCTTAACCTTAGCATCGTCCAATTTATCTTTATCTAATTCTGCCATTTTTTCTTGTTTAAATTTATCAGCAGCAGCTTGCCCCTCATCATCTTGATCAGATCCAAATGGCTTATTTGCATCTGCTGCTGTTGCTGCTTTGGCTATTTTCTCATTCCCTTTGTCATCTTTACCTTTCTTAGCATCGTCTCTACCTTCGCTACTAGGATCCTTATCAAATACTTTACCTGCATCACTGGCTTTTGCTGCTCTTGCAATTTGTTCTTGATCTTTAGTTTTATCAGATTTTTTATCACCTCGAGTTTTCTTATCATCTTCAGGCGATACATCAAACCTATTATTTTTATTTAATTCAGCCCTTGCCTTACCTCTTGATAAATCTTTCAGTCTTTGTTGTGCTTTTTGTTTGATTTGGTTTCTGGTACTAGCATCAAGCCCTACTTTACTTAATGCTTTTTGTCCGATAGCACCAGACATAGCTCCACCCATATGAGTTGCAGATGGTCCACCAGCTACAACAAGATTTGCCACTATTCTTCCTGAAAATTCGATATAATTCCATAATGCATAGGCCAGCATAAC
>JABSSF010000094.1 GCA_013214485.1 Rickettsiaceae bacterium
ATTCCCCTATAAAATGGCACTTACTAGTAAAAAATGACCTAAAAATACTCACTTATGGCAAATAAGCTCCACTTTTTAGAACATTTTTCATGTCGCTATTCCCTATTTTATACTAGAATCCTCTAGATTTCTTATCCGCTGGTTGGCGTTTGGAATATTCATAAGATAATAGAAGTAGTTCTAAAAAGCAAGCTTTTATTTTATTTTTTAGCTATATATAAAGCATATGGAGGGTGATGTAATTCGTCACACCATTCTGTAGAATCTGTTTCTGAAGCTAAGGGCTTATATATTTCTTCTAATGTTAATCCAGAATCTTTATATAAAGACTTATAATCCTCTTCTGACCAATAATAATCTCTAATAATTAAACTTATGTCCTTAAAACAAAGCCTCACTTTTTTAGTACTATATAAATCTTTGTTTTCAGGAAAATCTGTATCAAATGACAACCACTTTTTGTTATAAAATTCTTCAGTGCAAACTACAGCAATGAAGATTGCTCCAGGAGACATAATCCTTCTTACTTCCTTTAATAACTCTAGTATTTTTGCTTTAGATGAAATTTCAACTAATACCCAACTACAAAAAACGAAAGTAAAATAATTGTCAGGAAAAGGTGTTTTAGCATCTTCTATATGAGTATATTTGCCTGAAGGGTCTTTGCTTTGAGCAACTTTCAGCATTTCGGGATTAATATCTACACCTTCTATATTAAGATCTTCATGATAATTGCGTGCTATCTTTTTAAGAATATCAATAGATTTACCAGCTCCGCAACCGTAATCCAATGTAGATGTCAGTTTTATGTCATATTTTTTAAAGATTTTATGTAGGTCTCTAAAGGCTAAATAATCTGTCCCCTCTCTTTTGACATTTTTAAAAAAATTAGCATATTCCTTGGGGTTGGCTTCATAATCTACGTCAAACATTTACTTATCTCAATTTAAAATTAGGTAACATATTGGAAAGGGTAGGCATTTCAAAAACGTTCATATCTTCACTGGTTTTTAAAAATGATACAAATCTGGTAGTTATTGGCATGGCAAAAAGCTCATAAAATACTTTTATCAAAGTCATATTAATTATCATTTCCAGTATTATGATTAAAGGCATTTGAGAGCTAAAAGCAATAAAACAAAATATAGTTGTTTCTATAAGTGCTCCAATAAAAGTGCTAAATATAGCTCTTAAAGCAAAAAAACCTCCTTTCATTTTTATTTTTAAAGTTGATATAATGACAGCATTTATACTTTCCCCTGTTATGTAACTTACAATAGAGGCCATTACTATCCAAGGAGATAAAGAAAAGATATTTTTATAGGATTCATGGTTACTCCAATGATCAGCTGGTGGCAAAACTACTACAATATATAATACGCCAGATACTAGTATATTACATAATAAAGCAGACCAGATAATTCTACGACTTGCTGTAAAACCATAAACTTCTGTTAGAGTGTCATTCAAAATATATAATAAAGGGAACACTATCATTCCACCTGGGAGAGAAAAACCCGCAACAGAAAAAACTTTTATAGCTGCAATATTTGAAACTATTAATATCAGAGTAAACATTAACCCTAAAGCATGATAATACTTAGAGTTTAGAAAATTTTTCTTACTATTTTGAGCAATTTTGTCATGTGAGTCTTTTTTTCTAAGAAAAGACTCAGTTGAAATTAAAGGCATAATCACTCTCTATAAAACTTGTTATCTTATTGTATTATAACAATCAAACTAAACATAGCAATTAAATATTCAACTAGTTTTACTTTTGGTTGCAGGTGGGGCTTGAGTGGTATAGTTGGGTTTTGTTCTTAACTTTGTTTTCTAAGTATACTTTATAATACTTAACAAAATATAATAATTTTTATATTATAGAATAATATATATATTAATAAGTATATTTTAGCTATTTATAGGAATCTCCTTACTTTAGCCAAGAGAGGATGTTATTAATAATTCTTTTTATAAAGTTCTTATGTCGGTATTTTTTTTCCTTATAACAATTTTTATCTGGAAGTCTAGTATTATTATCCTTGGTATATTCTTGATCATTTTCATCAAAATGAACTACTTGCCCAGCGTAAGATTGATTTGCTTTACGTGGTAAAGGCATAGTATGTTCAGGGGTAGTTAGGCAAAAGAAATTATCATGTGATAAGATATTTTCTTCACCGACTAATGGCCAAATGATAGCAGCCAGAAAATTTTGATCATCTTGTTTTACTTTATGAGAGTTCCAAGTCTCAGCTAAATCAAGCATTTTTTTTCCTTTTAGAAAACCTTTTCTAGCACCCCATAATCCTCCCATAATTTTAGCCCCATGATATTCATGGTCACGTATATTATTTAATAATTCTCCTGACTCAATCCACTCTCTTACAGCTTTAGCCTCCCTGTGACTTACTCTAGAGTCAGCGTCACGAACGATAAACCTATCATATTCTTCAAAATCAGCAATCATAAATCTACCAAACATATTTCCGTTATGTTTTTTATTAGTTATTACAATTGCACCACGCTCTTTTAAACCAGCAATTATTTCAGTAGGTACTGTTTTTTCATCAACAAAAAACACAGCATCCCACCCAGGGTAAACTTCTGGTACTAGTTCTGCATTTTTTAGCGCACCAAGAGTGTATAATTTTTTATTTCCGTATAGACCGAAAGCAACAGCTCTTTTTTCATTTGAGGGGTCGTATGTGCTATTCAAAAATTGATAGTTGAATGAAAATATAATTACTGTAGATGTTATAATCAAAAATGATATTAAAAACAAATTAATTATTTTTGAAGAAAAGTTAATTTTTGCCATTGCAATATATCTTAATTCTATTTTAGAATTTATATTGTCTTTAACTAAGGTTGTCAATAATAAACTTTTTTTCAGTAACTAATCAATTTTATACGTCCAAATTATTCACATTAAGAGCATTTTCTTTAATAAAATCACGACGCGGTTCAACGACACTACCCATTAATGTTGAAATAACAGACTCAGCATCATTAACATCGTTTATTTTAACTTGTAATAAAGTTCTGCTTTTTGGGTCTAAGGTAGTTTCCCATAATTGCTCAGCATTCATTTCACCAAGTCCCTTAAATCTTTGGATAGTAATACCTACTTGACCAAGTTTAGTTATCAGAGCCATTAGTTCACTTGGCAAATTGACGTTATGTTTTTCTGACTTTACATTTAGACTACAATTGCTAAATATCTTATTTGAAAGAGATGATGCTAAACTTGCTAGCTGCATAAATTCTGGCGATTCTAATTGTTCTTTATAAACAATTTTGCTGATTTTTACTCCACGAATATAGCGGAAAAATTCAATAGATTCATTGCTAATTGTTACTTCATAATCAGTTTTATCAGGTTCCATATCACCAGGATTTAAAATCCTAATAGCAGCTAGGATTTCCTCTTGTTTATCTGGTCTGCAAGAACTAGGGTCAAGTAAGTTATTAATAGCTAAACATTCAGTAATTTTCGGATCAAACTTCTTTGCCAGATGTGCTAAAACATTGGTAAATTTATTGACCTTTTCAATAAATAACTTAAATTCATCTCCTGATAATTCTGTGCCATCAGATAAAGTAAAAGTACTATTATTAACTATAGCATTAGTTAAAAATTGTTGTAGCTGTTGTTCGTTTTTAAGGTATGTTTCAACACTACCTCTCTTAATTTTATATAGAGGTGGTTGCGCTATATATAAATAACCATTTTCAATAATCTGGCGCATATGACGATAGAAAAATGTTAATAATAATGTCCGAATATGCGAGCCATCAACATCAGCATCTGTCATAATAACGATTTTATGATATCTAAGTTTCTCAAGATTAAATTCCTGGTTGCCAATACCGCTACCAAGAGCAGTAATTAAAGTGCCAACTTGTTCTGAACTAAGTACTTTATCAAATCTAGAACGTTCAACATTTAAAATCTTACCACGCAAAGGAAGTATCGCTTGATATTTACGATCTCTACCTTGTTTAGCAGTACCACCAGCTGAATCTCCCTCAACAATGAATAATTCTGAAAGAGCTGGGTCTTTTTCTTGGCAATCAGCAAGCTTACCAGGTAAGTTTGATACTTCTAATGCGGATTTACGTTTTAATTCACGAGCTTTTCTAGCTGCTTCTCTGGCGCTAGCTGCTTCAAGTATTTTTGTAATAATAACTTTAGCTTCGCTTGGATGTTCTTCAAGCCATTCTAGTAATTTTTTATAAACCAGCCCTTCAACCACAGGTCTAACTTCTGAGCTAACTAATTTGTCCTTAGTTTGGGAAGAGAATTTTGGATCAGGTACTTTAATAGATAATACACATGCAAGCCCTTCTCTAGCATCATCCCCAGTAAAATTAACCTTAGTTTTTTTATTATTAAGACCATTTGTTTCAACATAGGAATTAATAGCTCTAGTAAGAGCTGCTTTAAAGGCACTAAGATGTGTCCCACCATCCCTCTGAATGATGTTATTAGTAAAGCATAAAATATTTTCGTAATAAGAATCATTCCACTGCATAGCAAGTTCTAATCCTATACCTTTTTCTTCGTTATGGCTGTTAATAGAAATACAAGGGTGCAGGCTAACTTTGCTACGATCGAGATATTTAACATAAGCTTCAACACCACCAGTATAATGAAATTCAACCTCTTTAGGTTTTTCATCACGATTATCAATAAGTAGGATACGTACCCCTGAATTTAAGAAGGCAAGCTCCCGTAGCCGATGTTCTAAAGTAGCAAAATTAAATTCAATAATTTTAAATATTTCTGGTGAAGGTAAGAAAGTTACTTCTGTTCCCTTTTTATCATTCGATTTACCAACTTCAGCTAAAGGCGCTTCAGAAGCTCCGTCTTTAAAATGAATAAAATGCTCCTTATTATTACGCCAGATTTTTAAATCAAGCCAACTGGAAAGAGCATTAACTACTGAAACACCAACACCGTGTAAACCCCCAGATACTTTATAAGAGTTTTGATCAAACTTACCACCTGCATGTAATTGTGTCATAATAACCTCTGCAGCAGATATTCCTTCACCTTCGTGAATATCAACAGGAATACCCCGACCATTATCACTAACAGTTACCGAACCATTTTTATTTAAGGTAACTTTGACTAAGTCACAATGTCCAGCTAAGGACTCGTCAATGGCGTTATCAACAACTTCATAAACCATATGATGTAGCCCAGAACCATCATCAGTATCTCCAATATACATACCAGGTCTTTTGCGTACTGCTTCTAAGCCTTTTAATACTTTAATGGAATCTGCAGCATATTCCGCAGATGAAAGTTCTTTTCTTGTTTCTGACATAGTTTCTGACATAATTAATTATTTGACACTGCTATTTACTATATGATACAAATTATTGCTTACGCTTTAGAGTATACAGTATAGCTATGCCTTTTAAAAGGAATTTCTGTAATATGCCTAAAGCGAAAGAAGATCTTGGTTTTTTATCGATACAAAAATTGATACTGAATCAAACTTAAAAACACAGAATATTTATTTGTTTTAGGTATATTATAAGGAGTTTATATTTTAGTGAATATTATAGATTTTAAAACTTTATCGAAAGTATGTAATGATTATGACCTATTTTTATTTGATCTTTGGGGGGTGATTGTAGAAGGAGCTGAAATTTATCCTAATAGTGTTGCATTGATTAATAGTTTAATAAAAAAGCAAAGAAAAGTTTATTTTGTTTCCAATGCTCCAAGACCAGGTTTTAATACTGCAAAAAAACTAAAAAATTGGGGAATAGTCGATGTTAAAGAGCAAGATGTTTTTACTTCTGGCAATATAACACGGAAATATCTGCAAGAATCGAAAGAGCGATTTAATATAGATAAACCTATAATTTATCACATGGGAGCAGATCGCAATGATGACATACTACAAAATACTAATTACGAATTAACAACTGATCTTGATAAAGCTAACATAGTATTAATGAGTCTGTATCGTGACGGACATGAAAATAGAACTGAATTTGATGAATTATTAGCTGGAATAGCTAAAAGAAAGATTATTACTATTTGTGCTAATCCAGATACTACCATCCCTCTACAAGGCTCAATGCGTTATTGTGCTGGTTATTTTGCCAATAAAGTAGAAAAGCAAGGTGGGATAGTCATTTATACTGGCAAACCACACTTGCAAATCTATGAAGAAGTATTAGCTACTGTACCAAATATAGCTAAGGATCGTATTTTAATGATTGGTGATACTTTTGAGACGGATATATTAGGTGCTAGCAATAGTGGTATTCACTCTGCTTTGGTGATGACAGGAAATGCTTCATTACGTTATAATAAAAATGATTCTTTGGATGATCAGATTAAGGCATTAAGTCAACAAGCTTATCGCATAAATATTATTCCTAATTTTATTACTAGTCTGGAATAGATATTAAGTTAAATTAAATCACATTAGCATGAGAAGCTACTTCAACTAAACGATCCCAAGTAAATGGCTTGATTAAAAAATTCTTTACGCCAAAATTGGCTAATTTTTTCTGATAATTAATATCCCGTTTATGTAATTTTGCAATTAATTCTATATTTTGTTCTTTAACAATATCATGAACTTCAGCTAACATTCCAACAGCCGTTATTTCATTTTCAACAAATAGATCAAAAATGATATGAGAAATTTCTGTACTAAATTTCTTAATATATCCAGTTGCCTTTATTGGATTATTAATCCAATATGCTTCATAGCCTGTAACGTCAAATATTAATTTAATATCATTGAATAGCAATTCGTAACCATCAACTATTAAAACCATGCTCCTACTCCTTTTAACATTGTTAAAGTAGGCACTAGTTTAAAACTTTATCCT
>JABSSF010000095.1 GCA_013214485.1 Rickettsiaceae bacterium
GCTTAGGTTCGTTTGTGCTGGAAAACTTAGAACAGCCAAAGAAGCCATTAAATGCTAACAGGAGAATTGAAAGAGGAGTAAAGTATGATATTGCCTTAATTTTTCACAATCAGAGGGCTTAATCGGTAAAAAATGTTCAAATGGTTTTAGCAGTAGATATGCTGTATGTAGAAATTAAAAATGAGTTAGTAGGGTAGTTCTATGTTACAAAGGTACAAAAATGATGATTAATAATGTAATAGCAGGTGGCCAAGTATTCTTGCATAAGGTGCGGATGTTTTCACAAGTATTCTTGCAAATGCTCTATATTTCATTGTTTTTAGGGTTATTAGCTGGAATTTGGATTAATTATACGCAAATATCAAAAGTAGATTGGTGGGGTTTTTTGTCTTATAGGAAAGCAGTAATTGCTATGTCTTTTGATAGAAGTGTTGGAAGTTTTGGAATGTTGGACAAAGTTACTTTAATTGATGCTAAGTTTAAGAATAGAACTTGGACAAACATAGATCCGTATAAAGTTATTAGGATGAATGTTTTCCAGAATGCAGATAGGCAAGGGATTAGTTTTTTAAAGAATGTGTTTTGGTATGTAGCAATAGGTACTCTTAGTGTTTTTGCCTTGATATTTGTGTTTTGGGCTAAATTTGGTAGCAATATTAAATCTGAGAAAAAAAAAGATGGAAGTGGAGAGTTGTTAAACGCAAAACAGGTAAGAAGAAGATTATATCGGATGAGGAAAGCATCTGATTTTAAGATAGGGATTTTGCCTTTAGTGAAAGATATGGAAACTCAACATATTTTAGTAACAGGTGCTACTGGTTCTGGTAAAACTAACTTAATTCATAATTTGTTGCCACAAATTGAAGCTAAGCGTCATCCTGTTATAGTAATGGATCAGACTGGAGAAATGATTAGTAAATATTATGATCCAAAACGAGGAGATATTATTTTTAATCCGTTTGATAGTAGAAGTAAGTCTTGGGATTTTTGGGCTGATTGTGGACAAGCAGAGGAACAAAAGAAATTTGCTAAAATATTGATGAGCTTTAATAGGAAACAATCAGGTGGGGGAGCTGATAAATTCTGGGAGCTAGCTGGAACTGATGTGCTAACTTCAATATTAGAATATGCTAATATTAACAATCTAGCTATAGAAGATGTAGCTTTCATGGCTTGTTATGCTGGAGTAAGTGATTTGAAAAACAAACTAAAGATGAGTAAAGCAGCTCCTCATTTGTCGGAAGATTCAAAGCAAACAGCGGCATCTGTTGTATCTGTTATGGCTACAGGAGCAGAGCCTTTAACTTATCTAAGGAGAAGTAGCCCTAATGGTTCATTTTCACTTAAAGAGCATTTTGCTAATATTGACAAAGGTAGTGATGCATGGCTGTTCTTAGCAACAAAACCAAGTAGTCGGGAGTTAACTTTGCCACTGCTTAGCTGTATAACAGAGCTAGCACTGAGTCGTTTAGTAGATAGTGGCATTAATAGAAATAGAAGAGTTTGGACGGTATTAGATGAGTTGCCAGCATTAGGTAGGCTTCCAGCATTATCGTTCTTAATGTCTGAGGGGCGTAAATATGGTGCTTCAGTCATTGCAGGGATGCAATCAATTAACCAGTTATTTGAAAATTATGGTGAAAGAGCGGGTTCTACCATATTTGGGCAATTTGCTACATGTTTCTTTTTTAAGGTTACAGAACCTGCAATTAGTAAAATGATTACATCTAGATGTGGTACAGAGACTTTAGTGCGGAATCAAAAAAATACTAGTTTTGGGGCAAATAGTTTAAGAGATGGGGTTAGTTATTCTGAGCATTTGCAGCGGAAGAATTTAGTAGAAGCTAACGATATAGCACAGTTAAGTGTTGGTGAGTGTTTTGTATTATTACCTGAGCCTGAAGTTGCAGTATCTAAGATTAAAGCTCCAGAAGCCAAAATAGAAAATAAGAATCAGGGATTTGCTGAAAGCACGCTAGATGATTGTTTTCGTAAGATGCTAGATGCAAGGCCAGTGAAATGTAGAGGGCGTAAGGAAGATCAAGGGGATGTAGGCACTAGAGAGGGTGGTTGTAAAGAAGCGTTTAGCAAAGGTGAGAAAAAGCTCATTAAGACTGAAAATATTAAAGGATTAACGCAGCAAAAAATCGTCCAATCCCCAAAGGGAGTGAAAAATTTGCAATACAAAGATTCAGATAAAGGTGAGGCTTCTAAAGAGTGTGAAGAAGCGGAATATATTAACGTTTAATTAGAGAAGAGGCGATAATTATGACAAAAAGTGATGAAGGCAAAAATAGTAAAAAAATTGAAGGCGATGCTAAAACTAAAGATGAGATTGTGGAAAAAAAAATCAACAATGATAAGAAAATTGTCGAAGAAGCAAGGGGATTGTATGTGAGTGTTCTAGAAGCTAAGAATGAGGTGAGTAATGTGCTGGAATCTATAGATGAGAGAAGCGATGGTCTTGCTAAGCTTTTAGATGCTGCTCATGAAAAAATTGGAAATTTGATAAACAAGCTTGAAAAAAATACTTTAGTTTTGCATCAATTGCCAAAAAAAGTAGATAAGAAAATTGTCGATATAATACCAGAGATTTCGGTTGAAGTAGATAAGATATATCAGAAAAAAATAGTTAAAATGGATGGAATATATCAAAAGAAAGCCGAAGAAATAAATAACCTTACCAAGGATGCAGCTAGCAAATTAGAAAACTTGCAAGATAATTTTACTAATTTAGAGCAAGGTCGCAAAAAACGATTCTTCATTAATTTTCTGATAACGATGCTATTTGCAAGTGGGGTTTCAGCAGCGTCTGCATATGCAGTGCTAAAAAAATATCCTACTCGTGTATATGTCGATCACAGCAAGGATGTTCTTGTCAAAGATAGTGAAGTTAGCTTCTGGGGAAGTGGTACAATTTCAGTGGAAGATAGAAAGCAACCGAAAAAAAAGAAATAAGTTTTGGGGAGTTTTTAATTAAAAAAAACGTTCCTTAAGCAAGTTAGCGTTGACAACAACTTAGATATAATGGATATTTTGATGATAGAATTTAAAAAATTTGATTTTATAATGAGTAGGAAAGCTAGACAATACAAAACAACCACCTTAAGAAAATTAGATACTTTATCAAGTAATCAATGCACTGCTCCCAGTTGTAATAATCCACTGATTGCAAAAGACAAAGAGACAAATTTAAGTAAAATTTGTCATATAGAAGCTGTTAGTCCAGGTGGCGCTAGATTTAATCCTGATATGACTGATGATGATAGGAGACATTACAACAATTTAATTTTATTATGCGATGAATGTCATAGAATCATCGACAACCCAATAAATGAGCTTAATTATACAGTAGGGCTTTTAAAGGAATGGAAAAAGGAGCATGAATTAAAAAGACTTACTACATTCAACTCTAATATTTCTTTGTTGAAACCAATAATTAAGGCTATCTCTAATTTATCTCTAGATGAAGTAAAGAATTTAGATGATACTACTTTAGTATTTAATATACAACACAAAATAGATTACAATTCTATTATTAGAAATAAATTTCTAATAGAAAATTATAAAATATATTACACAAAAATTAATACATTGTATAATGAACTAGAGAAACAAGGATCTTTTAAACAAGAAAATTTCCTTAGGAATATTAGAAATATGTATTTAAAAATAAAAGGTAAATATGTGAACAATGAGAGTAATCCATTAAAAATAATACAAGAAAATTCTGATAATATTATTGAAGACCTTGAGCAAGAATTAATTGATTGTTGTGTATCGTATAATACGGAGTCAGAAATATATCATGAAGATATTTTGTTTGGTGTATCAGTTATCATAGTTGATGCTTTCATGAGATGCAAAATAATGGAGTGTCCAGTATGATTATTAATAAGAATTTTCATCCTGAACAAAGCTTATATTACTGGGGAGCAGTAGTATTAGATGTTATTAAAACATTTGCTGATAAAAGCATTGATTATTTAACTATTTATGAGGAAGTGAAAAAAGAATACAATATCTCATTTGAACTGTTTTCATTAACATTAGATTGGCTTTTCATATTAGGAACTATCGAAAACAAAAAAGGGCGTATAAAAAAATGTTTTTAAAAAGCTTAACTATAAAAAATGATTCTAATTTAGTTAGAGAAATACTTTTTAAAAAAGGTGTAAATCTTATTGTTGACGAAACAAAAACCGTTGATAGAAAAAAATCAGGGAATAATGTAGGTAAAACTACCGTTTTAAGGTTAATAGATTTTTGTTTAGGAAGTGATGGGAAAAATATCTACAAAGATCCTGAATTTAAAAGCAAAACTAACTCGCAAATAGAAAAATTTCTTAAAGAGAATAACGTTATTGTCACTTTAATTTTAAAAGAAGATTTAGATATAGACAACTCAAGAGAAATTACCATTAAACGAAATTTCTTAGCACAAAAAGAGAAAATATTAGAAATTGATGGGCAAACAATAATTGCAAAAGACTTCTTTAAAAAACTAAAAGAAAAAATTTTTAATTCTAAGATAGAAAAACCTAGTTTTAGGCAAATTATTTCAAAGAATATTCGTGATGAAAAAAACCGACTAGTTAATACTGTTAAAACTTTACACCCAACTTCAACAAATGAGGAATACGAAGCTCTTTATTTATTTTGGCTTGGGATTGATTTAGATGTATCAGATCGTAAACAGCGGCTACTTGCTGAAAAAAAAGCCGAAGAAAATATACAAAAAAAATTAATAAAAACCACTAGCCTTTCTCAAATTACCCAATCCTTGATCGTGATAAATAGAATGATTGAAGATTTACAAAAGAAAAAAAAGAATTTAGATGTAAGTCAAAGTTACGAAGAAAACATTCAACAACTCAACACTATTAAAGCCAATATTAATAGATTATCTACCAAATTATCTGGTCTTGAATTAAGAAAGGAATTAATAGAAGAAAGTGCGGAAACTCTTAATAAAGAATTGTCTAATACAGATACTGAACAAATTAAAAGAATATATGATGAAGCAAAGGCACTTATTCCTAATATACAAAAAACCTACGAAGAAACATTAAAGTTTCATAATGCAATGATAGTAGAAAAGAAAAAATATATTACACAAGAGCTTCCAGATCTTAGAAATGAGATTTCTCGGGAATATGAGAAATTAAATAATCTATTAGAAAAAGAAAAAATATTATCTAACTCTTTGAAAAAATCAGGAACAATGGAATATATAGAAGAGATTATTGCCCAGCTGAGTGAGGCTCATGAAAATAAGGGGGCGTTAGAAGAACAAAAGAGGCAATGGGAAAATAATGTAGAAAAATTAAACTCCATAGACAAAGAACTTAAAGAAATAGACACAGGAATTAATGCTCTGGATGGAACTATTCAGTCTAGGGTTTCGGAATTTAATAAAATTTTTGCTGATGTTTCTAACAAACTTTACGGGAAAAAATTCGTTTTAAGTGCTGACAAAAATAACAAGGGATATGAACTAAATATCACCAGTCTAATGAATAATCCAGGTATTGGTATGAAAAAAGGAGAAATGGCTGCTTTTGATTTGTCTTATGTTAAGTTTGCTGATGCAGTTGGTATAAATTGTTTGCATTTTATATTGCAAGATCAAATTGAAAATATTCATGATAATCAAATTACTAGCATTTTAACTGAAATTGTTGAATCAATTAATTGTCAATATGTGTTGTCAGTTTTGCGGGACAAATTACCAAGTAATGTTAATATCTCAAAATATGAAATTCTTTCTCTTTCCCAAAATAATAAGCTATTTAATATTTAATATTGTTAATCCAACAAAAAGATTAGCTTGCTTTTTTCAGAACTCGGACACGATTCTGAATTTTAGGCCATGAGTTACGAGCTGCATATTCGAGATTATAATGGGCTTGTAAATTCATCCAAAGTTCAGGAGAGGTTTTAAAATATTTAGCAAGACGTAGTGCCATATCTGCCGTAATAGAACGTTTACCATGAATAATAGCATGAATTCTACTTGGTGGAACATCTATATCTCTTGCTAACTGATTTTGTCCTATATCAAAAGGCTTCATAAATTCCTCAAGTAAAACTTCTCCAGGTAACACTAAGTCAAGTAATTTATTCATATCTTTATTCCTATGTTTTTTAGTGGTAGTCTACAATTTCAACATCATACACATGGCTATCTTTCCAAGTAAAACAAATCCGCCACTGCTTATTAATTCTTATACTATATTGCCCACTTCTGTTGCCTTTCAAAGCCTCTAATCTATTTCCAGGCGGTATGGTAAGCTCATTAACGTCATTTATAGCATTTAACAATTTCAGTTTAATCTGGGCTTGTCTTTGGAAAGAAGCAAAATTCTTAACATATAAGTTATTGAATAGCTTTTTCGTATCTTTACATGCAAATGACTTTATCATATTTTAACACATATCTGTTATTAGCGCAAACAGAATAATACTACAATCTTTTAATATGATCAAGTTTTTGTCATTAATATTTTTTGCCCTACAAACTAATTCCCATATCCTTACTTCGTTCTAAATGTTTTTGCTGCTCAACAAGCTCTCTATGTATTTGTTTGACACTATTAATAGGAGCATGCTCACGTAGTGGACTTGTTTGTAGATGATGAATGTAATCTTTAGTAAATTTAATAGGACATTCAAAAGATTTACCATTAAACTTAACACCCCCATCTGCCTCTATGAGATTTAAACCAGTATTAGCCCGATATATAACAGATGCTTGATATTTCTGTATTGCAGTATTATGGGCTTCATCTACTGAAGAGC
>JABSSF010000096.1 GCA_013214485.1 Rickettsiaceae bacterium
GAGACAACAGGGACTACCATGAAAAAAGAAGCCCAAATATGTGGTAATAGCTGAGAATCTTTTTCTGGCCAACGTCTTTGAATTACTCGAGTACCCATACATTTTAAGTTATTTATTAGTTTTTTTGAATTAACAATAAATGATTTATGTAATTCCATAGAGGCTACAAATAATTTTCCCCTTATATGTTGTAATTCGTCATAAATCCACGGAGATAATTTATGCAAATCTTGGTCTTTTTGTTGCCAAAAATGGTGATCTGGAAAATTTTTACCTATTTTAGAACTATATTCGTTAATTCGTATTTCATCCTTTTTGACAACATTTTTTTTATTAGCAAGGTCGTGATCTAATTTTTTTTGTTGTAGTTGATATTTTAATATTTCTTGGTCGATGTTATCAATTTGATTGTCAATATGATGAATTTCTTTAATCATTTTATGAATATCATTTTGATATTCGGTAGCTTGCTGTTGCCAAAGATTATAGCTATTGCCTTTGGTAAAAATATCTATAATCTGTCTTAGCCAAGAGGGTTTGTCATTATAATATTCATTCCGTAATTGTTGATAATCCCGTTTTTGTTTT
The DNA here is from genome assembly GCA_013214485.1 of Rickettsiaceae bacterium. Taxonomy (GTDB): domain Bacteria; phylum Pseudomonadota; class Alphaproteobacteria; order Rickettsiales; family Rickettsiaceae; genus JABSSF01. Next base: position 589 of record JABSSF010000096.1, read on the forward strand.
TGTAATCTATCTATTTTATTTGTTCTAGTTGTTTTTTGTTGTTGATAATTTGTTATCTTGTCATTTACATCTAATATAGATTGCTCTATTTTTTGTGCTATTTGTTTATGGTTATTTATCACTACAAGAATTTCTTCAACTTCTATTAGTTTTTGTTGGAGGTCTTCAAATTCCCCTAATATTTCGAGGAAATTCTCTTTACAGCTATCCCAATCTATAGTAATTCTTTTTTCTTTTAAAATATTTTGTAGGCTATATTGATTTTTAACTTGTTCATTATCCTTACTCTTCCTGATAGTTTGATGCCAAAATTTACTAAAAAACTTATCACAATTTTTTTTGCTACCAAGTGGAGCAGCTCCAAGCCCCCAACATTTTTCCCCAGCAAAATTTGAGGCAATATCAGCAAAATAATCTAATTCCCAAGAATTATCTATTTGGCTTGCTTGAGGAATTTCTTTTGAGATATTTTCTATAGCACCATTATTTGAACTAGCAATTACTATTTCATGACCAAGGAATTCTTCTTTTAATTCCCAAGTTCTATATTTAAAATCTTCAATTTCTAGTAAGTGACCTTTACTATTAAAAGCATCATCAGGGGAATTTAATTCTGCTAATAATTTAGCTCTGTCTAAAATAACATTACTGATTATATCCCGAAGTAATGTTGTTTTACCAGTACCTGGTGGGCCATTTACAGAAAATAATCCTTTATCATCTGATACAGCGAGATTAACTGCAACTTGTTGCGTAAGTGATAAAGCATGATGACCTGCTCCTGGCCATCTAGCAGCTGGTAAACAATCTGGAGATATGTATGATTTTAATACTTCGTGATCTGCTGCCAAGTCTATTTTACTTTGCTCTATGTTCAATATTTTGTCATATTCTGTCAATAATTCCATATATTCTGAAAGTACAAAGCTATAATCTTTACTATTTTTTATCCTGTTTAAATCTTCCAAATAGAAACTATTAAGTATATTTACTGAGGAATCATCAATTACTTCTTCCTCATATTCTTCTTTCTTTTGATCTTTATTAAGTTTTGGTCTTTTTTTAATTTTTAGCAATCTTGAATAAATCAGCGCATTGGTTTTTGATATTAATTCTTCTGTAATCAATTCATGCCAACCAGATATATTAATTATATCATCTAAAAATTCGATTAATTTTTCATAATTAAAAGGTTGCTGTAAATTTGAGTCAGGGATTGATAAAGAGTTACATAAATTTTCAAAGGCAAATTTTAATTTATCTCTGATATCTTGTGCACTATCTAGCCAAGACTCAGGGTTGGTTTTCCGTTTGGAAAGACAGCTCATACCGATAAAAAATTCAGGTATTTCTAAAGAAGTGGGATCAAGTTTGCCATTAATATCTAATTTAAAACTAAGCAGACATGCTAATTCTTCTTGCCCTTTTGGCTGTAGGTCATAATCTGGATGTTTACTGTTTAATAGTCTTTTCATCTCTTGTGTAACTTTATTAAGACTAACAGTTCCAAGGCAAATAGTATACACCCAGGTGTTTTTATCAGTTTTTACATGATTTTTAAACCTTTCTCTATTTATCCAGGGAATATCTTTATCGCCTAGAACTTCTTTTTGAATATCTTGTACATCTCCAAGTTTTTGTTCAGTTTCAACCTTACATGGTGTAAATTGTTCAACAGCAAACCAATAATCCAAGATATTTTCGAACTTGTCTAGTTCTTCTGGTTCTTTGTTATTTCCCTCTTTAGTCATTTTTCCGTATTTAGCATTCAATAGCTTAGGTTTAATAGATTGTGAGTATAACAACTAATTATTGTAATGTCTATCAATTTACTATTCCTTGGTTTGGGAGGAATATAGGTTATTATAAATTGCTGAATTTTTGATCAATTCTTGATGTTTCCCGCAGTCAGCAACAATTCCATCATTAATTACCAGGATATTATCAGCATTTTCTATTGAAGTTATTCGATGAGCAATTGAAATAATAGTTTTTCCTTGCATAAATTTCATCACATTATTTAATAATTGTTTTTCACCAGCGCGGTCAAGAGCACTAGTTGCTTCATCAAGTAGTAAAATTTCTGGGTTATATAATAAGCCTCTTGCGATAGCGATACGTTGTTTTTGTCCGCCAGAGATTCTAACACCTCTCTCACCAATTTGGGTATAAATACCATCAGGTAGGTTCTTGATAAAATCATCAATACCACAAATTTTGATGACTTTAGCAATATCTTGCTCTGTAGCAGTTGGGTTAGAAAAAGTGATATTTGATTTAATAGTGCCAGAAAAGATAAAAGGGTCTTGCTGAATATAGGCAATTTTTTTGCGGATTTTATCAGCAGCAATATCTTTAATATCTATATCCCCTATTTTAATTAGCCCTTGCCAATTGGTATAAAATTTTAATAAAATTTGCATAAAAGTACTTTTGCCTGAACCAGATTTACCAACGATTCCAGTAAATTTACCAGCTTTAATATGAAAGGAAATATTTTTTAGAACAACGATATCAGGGCGAGCAGGGTAGTTAAAAGAAACATTCTCAAAGGTGATATCATATTTAGTGATATCCTGATTGCTTGCTAATTCATCAGTTGTATCGCTTGGAAGCATTCTTTTAAGTTCTAATACCTTATCTAGTGAGGCGAGAGGCGCCTGTAATTCACTAAAAAGTTCAGCAATACCACCAGCTGACATTCCAACTAAGATAGCATAATAAATAAAAGAAATCATTTGTCCCGAGCTCAGGATACCATTTACAATATCAATACTACCGATCCAAATAACAGCAGTAATTGATCCTGCAATAGTAGCCATGGCAAGAGCAAAAAATAATGATCTATATTTTAAGCGTTTACTAGCATGGTTAGTATAAATATTAATAGTATTTTGAAAATGATTAGCCATGTTTTCTTGTTGATTAAAACTATGCAGAGTACGAATGGCTGCAAAATTTTCTTCAATATTAGCACTTAACATGCTTTTTTCAGTAGAGATTGTTGCTGATAATCTTCTAACTAATTTACTGAGTTTAAGTAAAGGGAATAATAGTACAGGGATAGTAAATAATACTAATAGTGATAATTTTGGACTTTGAATAATCATTAGCACTATACTACCGATAAGCAGAATAAAGTTGCGAATAAAAAATGAAAGGAAATTAGTAATTAAGTTACCGATATTTTCAACATCTAGATTAAGACGAGAGATAATATCTCCAATTTTTAAGTCCTCGAAAGTTATGATATCTAATTTTAATAAATGGTGATAAGTGTCTGATTTAATTTGGGCAGTTATTTTTTCAGCTATATTATTGATAGAGTATGAACGAAAAAAACTACCTATAGCAAAAATGACAATTAAAATAATTAAGCTAAAGATGGTATTATTAATAGCGGATACTTCACTAGTTGCAAGACCAGTATCAATAAGCTTGCGGAATATATAGCCAATAGCAAGTAAAGTAGCACTTACGGAAGATAAAGCTATCAAAACAATAGCCAGCCCTAATTTATGCCTAGCTAAATATTTTATTAACTCCTTTATATTACTGCTGATCACTACACATTATACATTTAGTTATTGAAAGCTCACATTCTAAACTTTTCTATAAATAGGTGCAAGTGAATACACAGATTTTTAATCCGCTTGTTGGCGTTTTAAGTAAAATTGAGGTAATAGAACCTTTATGTAAAATCACCTATATTATCATTTATTTGATCTCCTAAATTTTCTATATTATTATCATTACTATAATACTCAATACTAAAATTAGGTAAGTCTGAAATTGTTAAACTATCGATATCTCCAGTTCCGTAAAGAGCGGTGCCTATGTAATATTTTTCGATTATCTTTAAAAGTACATTTGGTATTATGATATTTAATACCTCTTTAGCATACCCTTCTATCAAGATATTATTAAAAACTAGGTCGATATAATTATTTTTAGCATTTATTATTGTGTAAAAGTTATTATATAGATACATACCATCTAGCATGATATTGTCGGATAATCCACAAAATTTAATATTATCACCTACTTTGTAGTTAGGATCTTTATCATAAAGTCTAATTACATTAGAACCCAAACCATATACAGTAGTCATGACATCGTTGTCAATAGTGCGATCTTTATATTTTCCTATCTTAGTTACGCTGATTGGTGTATTATTATCTTGCGGTAATGATTGAAATATGGAAGAAGGTTCAGGTAATTCTACAGTAATATATTGACCACCTTCAGCAATTGCTTTAACAATATAAAAACCATCAGGAAGCTTTATTTCATAATTATTATTATCATCAGCTGTAACGCGATGTCCAACACCACTTATATAAACCATATCATCTACTTCACATCTTGCAGCAAACTCTGCTGGAAGTGCTAGAAGATCTATTGTAGCACTAACAGTATAAGCACTAGCAACAGTTATACTACAATTTTCCATTTTCTCATATTCTTTAGCTGGTATTTTTTGCCAAAAACCTTCAGGATTTAGAATAAGAGACCAAGGTGGAAAAGAATTTGGATAATCAACTATACCAAAAACACAAAAACTATTATTTTTTACATGATCAACATAATAAAAACCATCTGGTACAAGATTATAAAAGATATCCTTGATACGAACAAAATTGCCATTTGTTAAATTATTATTTGGAGCTGTAATAGTAATTGTTGCAGATCCTATTAATGTGTTATCTCCTATAGTTATTCTAGATATATTACCTTTTAATCCTTTTGACATTAATAATACTCGTTTTTTAATTTTAAATAGTAATTTACGCCAAGAGTAACAACCTCAAGAAATTATGTCAATAAACTCGAATAAAAGATTTATAAGTTGGAGAACGATGTCTTGATAAGAAATTACATTTTTTTTCAAAATATTGTTTGACATTAGGGTAAATAATATATATAACTTCCTCATCAGGCATGCATAGCATATGAGCCTGTAGCTGTTTGAAAAGTTGATAAAAATAAAACTAAATACATACCGCAATATTCAAGGTAATCCTATATAAGTAATATTTTTGGATTAACTTGATATTTAAATTTAAAAAATTTAATATTGCGAGTAGATACTGAATATATGCAGAATTAAGTCTGCATACATCGTATGATCTCAAGTTTAAAAAATAATAATACAAGAGCATTTGGTGGATGCCTTGGCGCTAGAAGGCGATGAAGGACGTGATACACTGCGATAAGCTTCGGGGAGTTGTGAATAGACTTTGATCCGAAGATTTCCGAATGGGAGAACCCACCTGTTTATCAGGTATTACATAGCGAATACATAACTATGTAAGGCAAACTCAGTGAACTGAAATATCTCATTAGCTGAAGGAAAGGACATCAACCGAGACTCCGTTAGTAGTGACGAGCGAACGCGGACTAGGCCTGTGGCTTTAAAGTAATAACTAGAACAATTTGAAAAAATTGGCAATAATAGGTGATAGCCCTGTATAGGTAAAAAGCTTTAAAGTCCTTGAGTAGAGCGGGACACGTGAAATCCTGTCTGAACGTAGGGGGACCACCCTCTAAGCCTAAGTACTCTCTAGCGACCGATAGTGAACTAGTACCGTGAGGGAAAGGTGAAAAGTACCCCGACGAGGGGAGTGAAATAGTACCTGAAACCAAATGCTTACAAGCAGTCGGAGCGGAAACTTCGTGTTTCTGTGACGGCGTACCTTTTGTATAATGGGTCAGCGACTTAGTTTATCGAGCAAGCTTAAGCCGTTAGGTGTAGGCGTAGCGAAAGCGAGTCTTAATAGGGCGACCATAGTTCGATGAATTAGACCCGAAACCGAGTGATCTAGCCATGGCCAGGCTGAAGGTGGAGTAATATCCGCTGGAGGGCCGAACCCACTAATGTTGAAAAATTACGGGATGAGCTGTGGCTAGGGGTGAAAGGCCAATCAAACTCGGAGATAGCTGGTTCTCCGCGAAATCTATTTAGGTAGAGCGTTATATGTTTACCATCGAAGGTAGAGCACTGGATAAGCTAGGGGGTCCAACAGACTTACCAAACTTAACCAAACTCCGAATGTCGATGAGTATAGTATAGCAGACAGACTATGGGTGCTAAGGTCCATAGTCGAGAGG
>JABSSF010000097.1 GCA_013214485.1 Rickettsiaceae bacterium
TTTCTTAAATGTGCCATTACATCAGATCATAGCACTATACTTTTAAATATTAAAGTTATTTTTGCTAGTTTCCTAAGGCCAGTAAATAAATCTGCTCTTCCTTTAATCAATAATGGTGCTGTCGGGAAAAATATATTTGCACATGGTAAATCGTCTGAATATCCCATAGTTAATGGATTGATTCCTATGCATAGTGCTATAAGTAAAGCAGGAAAAAATGATGATCTCACTAGAATAGAGAAATATGATAAAGAAAATGATCATTCTGTTGAAAATTCTGATGAAGTATTAGATCGTGTAGAAAAAAAAATAAAGAGCAAATGGAGTGAATTATCTCCTAAAGAAAAAGAAGATCCTGAAAAATACCACGATAAAATTTTAGCAAAAGCGGGCTTAAGTGCAGAATTATTTGAAGAATTAGTACAACCAGTTGATTTACTAGATAAAAACAGTAACCAAATTTATTTCTTTAAAGATAAAAAAGGATTGGCTTTTAGAGATCAAGATACTAGAGAGCCAGTGTTTGCTATTAAGGATAAAGAAGGTAATTATATTCAAATTGATGGAAATCATGAGTCTATGGGTTCTATTATACCAAATGACTATGAACCAGTAGCAATACAAGTACTTGGTAAGCCGGTTATGGAAATTACTAAGAATGGAGATCTAAAAGTTAAGGAGGTAAAGCCACTGACTGCAGATATTGATGTCCTTGCTTATGGTACTAAGATAGATATTGAGAATTATAATACTATTTCACATAAGGAAATGACTAAAGCTGCAAGGGAAAAAATTCTTCAAAATCCAGATTATGATAAGCTATTTTCTGGATTTAAATCTATTCTAATTTCTAAGTCTATTGATAAAGTACCACGTGTCGTTAAATATTTTATTAAAAAATCATTAGGTCAGAAGAAATCGCAAGAATTACTTGAGACTCTAAAGAAAGAAAAAATATTAAAACAGCATTTGCACGGTATGGGAGAAGGTGCTGAAATTAGCCATGCTATAACTGGGCATATGCGAGCGGAGTTTAAAAATACTGAAATTTCTCATGGGGCTGAGCAGTTTAATTTAAGATTCACTCAACCCATGGGTGATAATTGGGTAGTTGTCGACCCTAAAGGTAAAGTGTCAGTAATAAAGACGGAAGAAGAATTACTTAAAACATTTAACAAATTCAGAGACGAAGGGCTGAGCATGCCTCCAAACCCTAAATGGGGATGGAAGTTGGAAGAAAATGGATATGTCATTGATCAAGAGCAAAAAGCATTATTTGACAAAATAACGAATGCTAAAAACACTATAGATAAAAAAGCTTCGGCAAAACAAAAGAAACATTTACAAAAACTTGTAGATACTAAATTAAAACTTGGTATATTATCAGTAACTACACCGATAGAGTATATACGGGAACAAGGTAAAAAGGATAATAAGCCACGAAAGAGTAAAGCAGAACTAGATCAAGAAATCAAAAGTACTAAAAATAAACTTAATGAATTAATGGAGTCATATAGCAAAAAATATCCGGTTATTGATGAATCAAAAAAATGGAATATAAAAAATTACAGCTTTAAGAAAACGAAAAACAAAATAAAAGGTATCAAAAACGTACTTAAAAAATATAAAGGCAACATTAAGTCTAGCTTACAAGCTATTAATTTGAAAGCTAAAAATAAACAACAGTCGCCAAGGAGACATTAAAATATACGGATTTTTTTAATTATCAAAATATTCCATTGGAAGAATATCAAGAGGTGATAAGTAATGCAACATTATTTATTAAAGATACTTTAAAAGGTGAGACAAAAACCTTTTTTGATCTTATAAAAAGTTCTCCAGATTATGGTAAAATCATTAATAAACTTGATAGTTTAAATTTAGATAATGAAACTTATGAAACTGTTCTATTAGGTACAATTACTCTTATATATTGTTTAAGTAATAAATTAGATGAAGTATGCCGTATTTATGAAATTAATCAAGGTCACTTAGCATATGAAGCAGAAAATTCTGTTAATATTATTGTTAGAAAAATGACTCTTCAAGCTCTAATTCAAGAAAAAACATAGTTATATTTAACTATTGTAGCTTAATAGGACATTAAAAAAGGTAGCAACAAAACGGTTAATATTAATATCAAGGGTATTTTTATAGGTTGATTTCTATAATTTAAATTATCTTTTCTTAGTAAAATTAAGCAGAAAATAGTGGCAAAACATAGGCTACTTAATGTATAAATAATTGTTTGATTATATAAAGCATGAAATATTATTGCTTCTAATATAATACTAGTAGTAATTGAGAGTGGAATAATATTATAGGTTATATATATAGCAATTCCTAGGATAATACTAATTCCTAATAAAAATACTAGGATAAATAGATCAGGATTATTTTTAAAACTGTAAAAACAATATATCGCAAGCAGGCTGCAAGCAATTTCGATTATAGTATAAGAGAAAGAAATATTTGCCAAGCAATAATTACATTTTCCTCCGTTTGTAAGCCAACCTAGTATAGGTAAATATTCATAAAAACGTAAAGGATGGTTACAATTAGAACAAAAAGGAGGTTTACTAAACTTTTCATTAAAACCATAAATGATAATATTTTTTGGCAAACGATAATATATTGTAGTTACAAAATTCCCTATTAATAAACCAAGAATAAAAATGATTATATATTGGATAAATAAAAAGTAATTCATAAATTATATAAATTAAGTTATATAATTTATGGTAATATATTTATCTTTTTAAATAAACTTAAATAAGGAATTTTGAATTAATTTTGTTACCCAGCTAATTTAGATCTCTGTGAACGTACAGAACTTTTACCAAAATTTTTATTCTTTTTATTATTACGTTTTTTATTATTTTTAAATGGTTTATTTTGTTTTTTCTTGCTCTTATAACGTTGAGCGTTTGCAGGCTTAGCATCTGGATTTAATAAGTGATTGATAGCATGCCATTTCTGCTGGTCAGCAGGAGTAATAAGACAAAGGGCTGATCCTTGAGCTCCAGCTCTAGCAGTACGACCAATACGGTGAGTGTAATCTTCGGGACATTGTGGTAAATCATAATTAATTACATGTTCAATATGAGGAATATCAAGTCCACGAGATGCCACATCTGTAGCAACAAGAATACGGTATTTTTGTTTTCGGAAATTGTTAATTACTCTATCTCGCTTATTTTGCCTTAAATCACCGTGAATTGCATCCGCACTATGACCTTGTTTAACTAATTTTATAGCCATCTTCTGAGTAGCATATTTAGTTTTCATAAATAGAATTATGGAGCCTTGACGTTGATCTAATTGGGTTAGAAGTTGGGTATATTTCTCGCTATCTGACAAATGGATTACTTCTTGCTTCATATTTTCTACTGCAGAAGGTGTATTATCTACAGCAACACGGATTGGATCGTTGAGATATTTTTTAGAAATTTTAACAATTTCTCGTGGTAATGTTGCAGAAAAAAGTAAAGTTTGTCGTTGTTTTGGTAAATGTTTTATAATTCTTTCAATTTGAATGGTAAACCCCATGTCAAGCATGCGATCGGTTTCATCTAATACTAAAAGATTTACATTATTCAGTTTTAAACTACCACGGTCTAGATGATCAGATATACGTCCTGGTGTGCCGACAAATAGCCTAGGATGATTTTTTAATTGTCGTAATTGTTTTTCTATTTGTTCCCCTCCAATCATTAATGCTGTTTTGATTTTAGACTGTTTGCCAAGCATTTTTTGCAATTGAATCATGACTTGAGCAGCTAATTCACGTGTTGGTGTCATTATCAGAGCAGCACTTTGTTGATTAGACATTAATTCAGCTACTAGTGGGATACCAAAAGCCCCAGTTTTACCGGTGCCAGTTGGTGCGGAGCCTAAAATATCCTTACCTAATAGGGCGTGGGGTATAGCCTGACATTGTATAGGTGTAGGCTTACTAAAATTCATGTTAGTTAATGTATGATTTAAAGCTTCTGGAAGCTGTAATTCTTTAAAATGTTCCATTTTTTCCTATGTTTATGAAATTAATATCTTATGAGTTGAATAAAACTATATCCTTAGATAAGGTATAATAAGTTTTTATTCTAGAGTATCATCCATATTATATGACCTGCTAAATTGCAAGGATACTCTTTTTCAAAACATTAGTAAGAACTTTAAAAATTCTTTTAATACAAAGATATGAATCATTTAAAATGATACCTATTAACAAGAGCAATTGATAACTCAATGGTTGTTATCATACATGATTATTAAAATAAATCAATCAATTTTTATTCTTATGTTTTGGCTATGAGTCTTAAGTGTTTTAGCTTAACCAATTCCAGAATAAGTACTATTACGTCTGTTAATTTGTTTCCGTTTATTTGATTGTGCTACTAATACGGAGTTTGATCTAGACCTTTTTGTTTGTTTTCTTTCTGATTCTTTTTTACTAACAGAAACAGTTTTGGCCAATTTTTTTAATATAACAGTATTTTTATCTTTTATATATTTTGTTTTTTTGTTTTGATCTCCTATTATGTGATTGCTAGCCTCTATATAACATTTTGATGCTTTATCGTATTCATTATTTTTAGTGAAATTTGCTGCTTTTGTATAATATTCAGATACGATATTATATTTTTTATCTTTTTTGTAGATCTCAGCAATTTTATTATAAATATCACTTTTAGCTTCTTTATCTGTTTCAAGACGCTCTACCAATTTATAGCATTTAAGTGCATTATTTCGCATTTTTTGCTGCAGTTTTGGTGTATTACATTTAGATATTAAAGAATTAGCCAAATCTCCAGCTTTTTCATAATGCTTAGCTGTTTTTTTTGTGGTCATCCAATGTTGCTCCCCATTTTCCATATCTGATTGGGTCATCTTCTTTTGCATAGATTTCGTATTCTTTTGCAGCTTTTTCATGTGCTTCTGAAATATTTTTTGCCTTTGCTCTAGTCTTTAAATGGCTTTTTATTTGGAGCTTATCAGAGTTAGCTACTTCAGCAGCTTTGTTATGATAGTTTGCTGCTAATGTTTTGTAAAATCGATGCGCTTTATTTTATTAACAAAGGTTTTAGCAATAGTTTTTTTTGGAACTTTTTATACCGATCGTTATTTCCAGCAAAATTAATAGTACAGTCTGGAAAAGGATAATTTACTTTTTTTTATAAACAGCAGCTCCTATTGCTTCTAAAATATAAATAGATAGTAGCTTGGTTTTTTTAACTCCTAACTTCTTTCTAATGGTTTCCCCAATATCTTCATCCTTAGATTTTGTCATAAATATTCCCTTAATAATTTTAGGTGTTTATCTATGTTATTTTACAAAAAAACAGTTAACAAACAGTTAACAAAAAGTTAATAACTAAAATTATTACTTTATCTTTAACAAAAATTAATATATAATTCACCTTAAATATTACTAATTATATAAATAATTTTAACTTTATGCGGGGTGTATTAATTATGGTAAAGAATTTATATAAAGATTTGTGCGATGCAGTAGATAGCAATAATGATGAGCAGTTTAATAAACTTGCTGCGTCTTATTATTCAGATAATAAGAAAATTACACAGGAGGAGTTTGTAGACTTAATAGGAAGAAGTTTGCAACATTATTCAAAACCAGATTCAAAAGATTTATTTTATTTAATATGGAATAAATTTTCAGATAAAATAAAAACTATTTCACCAGAACAATTTGTAGAATTAGCAGATAAAAGTTTAAACATTCATTATAAGGATGATGTATGGCTTTCTATAAAAGGTAATTTTACTAGAAAATTATACAAAAAGGCAGAATATTTAAAATTCTTAGATCTAAAGTGTTTTAAGTTAATATGGGATAGATTTTCTTGTGATGTAGAAAAGATTAATGAACATCAAGCTATGAGATTAATCGATAGAGCTATCAAATGTCATGATAAAGATGTTATTAATATTGTTTGGAATAAATATTTGCCAGCTATTGAAGCAGATGGGTATTATAGTAAGCAAATAAGTCTTACAACTGTTTACATGTTATTCGAGGTGTTTGAGGTCAAGGATAAAGAGCTTGCACACAAAGTATGGTTTAAATTTTTTAGTAAAGCAAAAACTATAGACGGAGGAGGTTTTCCTTTTATTACATTACTAGATAAGCTTATTTCTATTAAGGAAATGTCAGCTTTTAAGTTTATTGTGAAAAAATTTGCAGATCACGATATTCATCCAAATCATTATTACGAGTTATTAGAAAAATTAATAATATTCTCACACAAAGGAGAAGCTATTTATTTTTTAAATGCTTTTCCGAATATTAAAATTCCAATGGATAAAATTGATGGTCTGATTAGAATTTCAATGGGAGATGAAGTAGAAGGTTTAACTAAAGAGCTATTCCAAGCGTATGGTAAGGAAAATTTTGTTGATTTATTCACAAGTTTCCTAAAAAAATATGAGGCAAAAAGTATTTTCGATATTAATAGACATGATTATAGTAGGTGGAATAAAAAGAATGAAAAGCTTTTAAAGTTTCTGTGGTCAGAATATGTTGATGAAGTAAATATTAGCAATAAACATGTATTAGGCCATATGCTAAACCTTGCAATTCTTAATAAGGAATCTTGCAAAAATAACTTTAATATTTAATAGGTTTTATAATGTAATTCCACTCTCCTTTAAATGACTCATTTATAATGT
>JABSSF010000098.1 GCA_013214485.1 Rickettsiaceae bacterium
AATGAGTCATTTAAAGGAGAGTGGAATTACATTATAAAACCTATTAAATATTAAAGTTATTTTTGCAAGCTTCCTTGAGACAATGATCGATAATACATATAACCAATAACCATAAGACAGTTGCTTCTTGAGTTACGTTAAATTTGATAATAGATCAATAATAAATTTGCTTTTAAGTATTTTGCATGTAATATCGAATTATTAAATCGAATTTTCCTGAAGAATGATAGAAAGATTTAACTACATAAAAAAGATAAATGAGGCTTTTGAGGTTCATCCAATTTGTGCCATACTTGGAGCAAGACAAAGACAGGTGAAATAGCCTAGGTAAATTGGCGTAGCTTATCATTGAGCAGCTAATACAAAACTTCTACAGTTTTTTGCCACCATTATACCTACCTAAAACTTACGTGATACTTATTATTAGTTATAATATGTCAGAAATCTATATAAGTTTACAATTAAAAAATTATTTGAATATTTATTATAACATGTTATAATAGGTTAAACATATATTGAGGTATTAGCAATGAACATGAATATATATTTAGAAGATCAGTTGGCCAAAAAATTAGTCACTTTCGCCGAAAAACTTCATAGAAAAAAGAATGCAATAGTAAGAGAAGCAATAAAGGATTGGATTGATAAACATTCTCGGCAAAAATGGCCTGATTCTGTACTACAATTCAAAGGTATTGAAGACTTTCCAGATATTGAAGAACTTCGCAAAGATGTAGTTAATTCTGATAAAAAATTATTTTAGGGAAGTAAAGATAATGTATTTACTGGATAGTTGTACTATTAGTTATTTTATGAAAGGTGAAGTCAGTGTGGCAAACAAAATAAAAGAAACATCACCTGCTGTTGTTTATACTTCAACAATTACACAAATGGAAATCACCTACGGGTTGATTAGAAAATTTAATAACTCTCATCGATACTTCGACTTTTTTAAAGATTTTATATCCGCAATTACAGTGTTAGCATTTGATGAAAATGCCGCATTAGAAGCAGCAGAAATTAAGAAAAATCTTGAGAAAAAAGGAACTCCAATAGGTGCTTACGATATATTAATTGCAGGGGTAGCTAAATCTTCAGACTTAGTATTAGTAACTTCAAATATAAAAGAATTTAAAAAAATAGATGATTTAAATATTGAAAATTGGCGGGATAAATAAAAATGTAAATTATTAACTCAATTATTACTTCCCTCAAGCTCATTTATAGCACTAACAACCACAGCAAAAGATTTACGACAAATATTGTAGATGTATTCGTTACTCGATTACTCTGAGCTACAGGTTTTATTTCTAAAAAAACAGAGGTTACCTGTATAACAAGTTTATTCTGTCTCGGTATCAGGATAGTCAAACAAAAAACTAAAATAATCTCTTTCAAAATCTTTTATATTATCCACTCTGATTCCATCCATATAAGTTAAATTTTTAGGTAGATTCACGTATTCTAATGAGAATATTTTGGATTGATATAAATTAATTTCATACAAAGTATCAGGTAATTTTACATTATCTAAAGACGATATTTCAGTACATTTCAAATCTAACTTAACTAAATTATCTGGTAGTTTTACATTATCTAATGACCTTACTTTTGTACCGTTCAAACTGATTTCCTTTATATTATTAGGAAAAACAAAGTTATTTAAAGATGTGATAGGCGTATCTTCTATATTAAAATAGTTTAAACTATTAGGTAAATTTATATTTTCTAAGGATGTTATATTAGTTCCAAATAAATTAAGATACTTTAACTCACTGGGTAATCTAACATTATTTAAAGATTTTACTTTAGTAGCAAATAAGTCAAGAACTTTTAAGCTATCAGGTAGTTTTACATTATCTAAAGAATTTATATTTGTACAATACAGGATTATTTCTTCTATGGTATCAGGTAACATGACATTATCCAATGAATTTATATCGTTACATTCAACACAAAGAGTTTTTAAACTACTAGGTAGTTTGACACATTCTAAAGAAGTTATTTTATTTCCACTAATATTTAAGTGTATTATACTATCAGGAAATTTTACGTTTTTTAACGACACCAATCCTGCTCCGCTTAAGTCAAGACATGTTAAGTTAGGAGGCAACTGTATATTTTCTAATGATATTATATTTGTATCTTGTAAGTCAAGATGGGCTAGTTTTGACGGAAACTGATAATTTAATAAATATTCTCTATTTATAGTATTACCATTTAACTTAAGTCTATCATGATGTTTCCCAAGTAAAGGGTTTTTAGAGCTAATAGTACTTAAGACTATACATGGAATATTAGGTAAAGTTACATTTTTTATAGAAGATATTTTAGTACTTATAATATTAAGTATATATAACTCACTTGGTAAATTTACGTTATCAAGAGACTCTATATCTGTAAGGCATAAATTGAGGGTTTTTATTCCATCAGGCAACTTAGCTAAATTGTTTTTATTTATAATTTTGTGTCTATGTAACTGATTTTCCTCTGCTATTTCTATAGCTTTTTTAAAGTGAATCAAAGCATTTTCTTTATCATCATTTTGCTCATATGCCAAAGCTATGTTATTATGTACCCAATTCGTATCATTAAGTCCTATAGATAGCTTATGGTATTTAATTGCCTCATCATATTCTTTTTGAACTTTACGTAACGTTCCTAAATTATCATAATAAGAAGATTTGATTCTTTGTTGTTCAAGAGATAACGATGTTTGATCCTCTTCAAGGGTATTAAAATAAATTTAACTGCACTTGTTAACATATCGTTTGTTTTTGAATCAAAAGGTGGTTTGATTTTTATCTCCAAACAGTTACTAAGCATACGATTTAGCTGCCTTAAGATATTTATTACTTTAAAATTTGTTTCTATTTCATTATTAAAGATTTCTACATCAATATCTCTAATATCTGATATTTCCCTATTAGTCATAATACTAATGCTTTTCATAAATAAATTATAAGCTTCTTTATGGTTTGTCTGAACTGCCATCTCATAATATCCTAATTTGCGATATATTTCTACAATGTCTATATTTTGTGAATTGTCTTTTGTTAAATTAATAATTACTTTACAGTATTCTGCAGCTATATTATATCTTTGTAACTTGTAATAAAAATGATCTAACATTTCTAAGTTAAATTTAATAATATCATTATTGTTAACAAAAAAATTTGTTGGACATAAATTTATAGTTTCTTCAATCTTTGAATGTTGGTTCTTGGTTTCATCTTGTAAAAACTGTTTTAACAAAGTTATTGAATTTTTTACCTTAAGCAAATTATATTCAGCTTGAAATTCACTTGGCGGATATTGGTTAACATAAGTATTTGGGTTAAAATTATTAACTCCCGATTTATCGCTTTGATTAGACTGAGCTAGTACTGATTGGTTATAATACTTAGATATACCAAAAGCTCCAATAGCTGGTAATAATTTACTAAATATATTTTTTGCCATAACACTCTCCTTTATAATGTTTAAAACAAATAAGTAACTTATCACGTGAGGCAACCAAATACAATGATTTTAGTTTAACTAAATAAGTAAGTTATCCACATCAATTGTGGATAAGTCTTGAATATTTTTACAGATAAGTTATTAGTAGATATAGGCTAGAAAACCAATGTTTTGTAGGTTTTGAGGGTGTTTTATGACTATGATACGAGAGGTGTGACAGGTTCGCAAACCGTATGCTAGGGTGCGCCAGCTTTGCAATTCATCACTAGCTTAGTCTTTATTTTTGTTACCTATTGACGAAAACAAGTTATGAGATTTTATTCGATAACCTACTTAAGATTATTATGTCTAAATTATAAATGACCGCTCACGACAAAAATCTGTCATTGTTGTAAGGTACTGTTAACAAAGGTTAACGCAGAATCATGAGTTTTCTACTTGGTTTTTAAGGTGTTAGATTATCACGTCACCGCCGTGGTAACTCATAATGATGGGTTGGGCTGTGAATGTTTACAATTTTGTTGCAAAGCCCCACTCATAACCATCAGGATCCATCACCATACAAAAACGATCACCCCAAAAGCCATCTTGTGGTTCTACCGTAGATTTAGCTTCATTATCAATTGCTTGCTGATATAATTTATCAACATCTTCGCAATAGATGTAGAGATTAATTGGCATAGTAACATTTTGTGTTATCGGTGCTTTGTTAGGTGTTCCAAAAGCTCCTTCAGGACAAAACATAATTACTGCTTCACCAAATCTCATTTCAACATGTTGCGGCTTACCATTATCATCTTTACTAACATTTTCAGTAGTAAATCCAAAAGCATCTTGATAAAATTTGATTAATTTATCTGCATCAGTAACTGTTAAGTATGGGGATAATTGTGGGAAATTTTCAGGTTTAAATGACATAATTATTCACCTTTTTCTTATTAAAATTAAACTACGCTAAACTATACTATATTATGATATTTTACTCAAGCGACGATTATGTCTACCTCCTTCAAATTTTGTGGTAAGAAATTTGTCTAATATCTTATAACTTTCTTTATCATCTGTAAGAGCACTACCTAATATTAATATATTAGCATTATTATGTAACCTTGCTTGTTTTGCCATTAATTCATTAAGACAAAGAGCAGCTCTAATATCTGAATTACGATTAGCCGCAATAGACATTCCGATCCCTGTATTACAAATTAATATCCCGAGAGGTGCTGTTTCGCTAATAATTTCTTCTACTAATAGCTTAGCAAAATCTGGATAATCCACACTTTCGTTACTATTAGTTCCTAAGTCCAAAACTTTTAAACCTCTTTGCTGCAAAAAATCAACTACTTTACATTTTAAATCAAAACCAGCATGATCATTTGCAATTAATAAATCATAATTTTTCATATTATAATAATCCTTTAAAAATAATAGTATCCATTATATAATAGGAGTAATTTATTAGGTAACTAAATTATTCAAAATTAAATAATAGATTATGAGAAGTTGTAGTTTTTTTATCTTAATATTATTATTTACTTGCAGTAGTTGTATTAGTAAACCACCGCAAAAGCCTGTAGATTATCAAGCTCCTTATAAAGATAAGAATGTCACTGATGGTGAAAAAGCTGCAGATATATGGAATATGTTTGTAGTTTTATTATTTCAAACTGCTCAAGGAGCGACGCAAAACAACTTATAGATATTACTTATCACTGAATAGGCAAGAGTTTTTAAATTTGATACTACCTCAATTTGCTTTCTTAAAAAAACAGGTTTTTCATCCGCCTTGGGTATATATAAATCATAATTTTTCATAAATTATGACAATTTTCAAAAAAAATACTAGAACTTATGACATAATAAGAGTAATTTATTAGGTAATTAAATTATTGAAAGTTAGATATATGAGAAGTTATAGTTTTTTAGTCTTAATATTATTAATTACTTGTAGCAGTTGTGTTTACAGAAAAGATCCAGCTCCTGTAGAGTATAATCACAAGACTTATCAAAGCACTGACGAAATTAGCCAAGAAATCTTAACTGACCCAGTGATAAAACCATCTAGTGGCAGTAAAGATTTATCCGAAGTAAAAAGTGCAACCAAAATCATTTATCATGAAGTACAACCTGAAGAAACCATAGAAGATATTGCCCTATCTTATGATGTATCTATTATGGATATTGCTAAATCAAATGATTTAAGGCCACCATATGACGTTAAGGAATATCAAATATTGAAGATTTTTGTCAGTAAAGATTATCAAAAGACAAGAAGCTTAACTTTAACTAAAGCAGAAGATGAGCCTAAAATAGCATCCACAGGCAAAGTAAAATTTATCAAACCTGTTAATGGTAAAATAATATCTAGATTTGGAGAAGAAGCCCCTTATGGACGTAATAAGGGTATCAACATTGCAACGACAAAGGGAGCAAGGGTAAAAGCTGTAGCTAATGGTAAGGTAGTATATACTTCTTTTGATCCAATCTTTGGTAATTTAGTAATTATTAAACTTACGGGTAGTAATATCGTAACTTCCTATGCCCATTTAGCAAAGTCTGACGTTAGCAAAAATACTCAAGTAAGACAGGGAGAGACCATAGGAATTGCTGGTACTACTGGTAAAATAGTTATGATGGGTAATACTAAAACCACTCAAATACATTTTGCAGTTAGGGAAAATACTAAAGCTAAAAATCCCCTGAATTATTTGAGTTACTAATTGTCATCCTTACAAACCGTCATCCTGAGCCAACCTTTGGTTGGCGTGAGGATCTCTAAGCAGTCATCCTGAGCGGGCTTTGGCCTGCGTAAGGATCCAGATTTGATTTTATTACATATTTTTTCGCTGGATTGCCACGAACACGAGTGTTCTCGCAATGATGGTATGGACGCCAATGATAATATAGATTAAACTATTTATCAACGGCATCAAAAGCATGGTGC
>JABSSF010000099.1 GCA_013214485.1 Rickettsiaceae bacterium
TGAATATTATTGGATATTTCATTTTTTCATTGAAAATCCCATATTTATATTCATTTTTCAAGTGAAATTACTATATAGGAGATTTTGAATCATTTGGATTTACAACATGTATCGGAATTGGATTAGTCATTTCCACCAAATTTCCTTCCTTGTCATAATGTGCTGTTAAATAGACAGCATCATCAGCTGCAATATTTTTACCATCCAAACCTCTAACAGCTAAAGACATATGCATTGGACCAGAATTTTGTTCTATCTCTGTCGGTACGTCAACATTTCTATAATTTGTTATTGGCTTCCCATCCAATTGGTAATTTTTATTTTGAGGAAGTTGAGCTAATTTTAAATCACATATTTTTTTATCACCATCACTAATAGATACCTCATTACTATTTTTTTGCCAAGGAATATTTTTACAGCCATTACTATTAAATATTTCTTGATATGCTTCTCGTTCGACATTTTCTAAAAGCTCTGATAAATTGTCTGTCATGGCATTACTGATATCTGTGCCAGAGTTTTTAGCATATTCATGAAACTTTTCAACATCATAATACTCTTTTTTGTTGTAAAACAGTTGATTAACTTTTTCTTTATTTCCACCAACAATGATATCTTTTTGGACGTCTCTTAAATCTTTTATTTTATCCATGATATTATCATAAGAGCTAAAGGACATTTTATCGGTAATTTCAGCATTTCTAGCTTGTTGTTGGATAATAGGTTTTACAGCCTTGGGTTGTTGTTGTTTTGCTTGGTTTTGATATTCTTTTAATTGTATTTTAGCAGCAGCTAACTCATCTTCTTTAATTTGAAGTTCTTCTTTATATTGGTCTATATCGTTTGTTAATTGATCTATTTCTACGCCAAATGATGATGCTAATTCTTTAAGATTTATATTTTGAGTTACTATTTCTTGTCTAATATCTTCCAATTGCAACGATTTTTTAGCAGCTGGTTTAATTTTTTGCTGCTTTCTTTCTAATTTTAAATTTTCTGTTTCAAATATATTTGGCTCAGTAGCTGGCGGAATTATTTCGTCATATGTTAATACACTTTTTAGTTGGTTAGTATGTAAATTTACTCTTTCCTTAGCAATATTAACTTCAGCTTCTAGCTGTTTTATTCTCTCAGCTAAACTACTAGTGACCATTTGGATGTTAGTTTGGTTTTCTTTAGCTAGATTATTAATTTCTTGCTGTTGCTGGTTAATTTTATTTTCTAAATTATTTATTTTTTGCTTATATTCTTGAGCTTTTGCATCTTTATCAGACTGTAAATCTCCTAATTTATCCCCTAATTTAGTAGATAATTCACGAAATTCTTGTTTTTCTTTTTGTAATTTTTCTAATTCTTTAATTTTAGAATTTAATAACTTATCTTTTTCAAATAATTCTTTATTACCTTGTGCTGATTTTTGGGCTAATTCTTTATATTCATAGGTTAAATCATTATGTTGTTCTTCTAGGTCTCTTAATTCTTCTTGATAAAATTGTCTGTTACGATCAACTAATTTTTCAAGAGTTTCTATCTGTTTAGTTTTCTCTTCAGTAATCTTTTTAATAGCTTTATTTGCGTCCTTTAGATTTGAGTTTAAGGAGTTTACATTTTCCTCTAACATGCTTATATGGTCTAAGTTAGCATAATGTAAGGAATTATAAAGATTATGTTGTAACTTTAGTTTCTTTTCTGTATCACTAAGTTTATTGATTTGCTCTGTCAGTTCTTTCGTTAATTCTATTTCTTGTTGACTCGGTGCTGTATTTTTATTTTGTATTGATTTATTAGCTTCGTTGAGTTGTAGTTGTAACGAATTTATTTTTAGCTGAGTTTTCTCTAGTTCAAACTCATTATTTTCTAATTTTTGACCAATTTCTTTCTTTTCATTTTCAGCAATATCTAAACTTTGTTTTGTCTCATTCAGTAACTTGTTTAATGAATTTGTTTCTTGAGACAATAAACTATTGAGCTCATCTTTATGTTTAATTTGAATACTAAGCTTTTCAAATTGATTTGATAGGTGTTTATTAAATTTCTGTTCATTTTCAGCAAGCTTATCTTGTAATAGTTTTTGTTGCTCTAGCTTGAAATGCTCATTCTGAATTTCTGTCTTTAGGTTTAAATAATTGAATTCTTTTTGTAATTCCTCTTTTTCTTTTATAGTATTATCCGTTTCTGCTTTATATGCTTGGCTTAGCTCTTTTTCTTTTGCTAGCTGTTCCTGTAATATAACTAGCTTTTCCTTGAATAATTTTGAGGTTTCTTCTGATTCTTTTTTAAAGCTTGTAATTGTTTCATTGTAAAGTTTTGTAAATTCTTTTTGCTGCTCTTTTCTTAATTTAATATTTTCTAGATCTTTACTATGTAGTTTCGCAGTATATTCTGTTTTTGCAGCTTTTAGTTTTTTTTCATAATCTATAGAAGTTTTATGAAATTCCTCTGCTTTTATTTTATATTTTTCTTGTTTTTCGTGTAGTGAATTTTTTAATTCTTGGATTTCTTTTTCTTTACTTTTACGTTCGGCCTCAAGTTGTTTTTGAGAATTTGATTTCTCATTTTCTAAATCAGCCTGCAGTTTATTTATTTTATTACTGAGCAATTGAAATTGTTGTTGCTGCTGTGATTGAGATAGACTATGTGAGTTTTCTAATTGTTTAAAAGCTTGTATTTGTTTATCCTTCTCTTTATTAATCTTTTTAATAGTTTTATTTGCATCCTTTAGATTTGACTGTAATAAATTTGCGTTTTTGTCTAATTGATTTATTTCGTTATCAGTCTGATCATATAAAAATTTGTAATGTTCTTCTGTAAGTTTTAATTTCTCTTGTGTTTTATTAAGTTTATTGATTTTTTGTTTTAATTCTTCCTGTAATTTTAGTTCTTGTTGACTCTGTTCTATACCTTTACTCTGTAATAATTTATTGGTTTTATTAACTTCGTTGAGTTGTTGCTTTAACGAATCTATTTCTTGCTGAGTTTTGTCTAATTCAAATTGATTATCCTCTAATTTTTGAGCAACTTCTTTCTTCTCATCTTTAGCATTATTTAAACTTTGTTTTGTCTCATTCAAAAGGTTATTTAATGACTCTACTTCTTTAGTCAATAAACTATTTTGATAATCTTTATCTTTAATTTTATTACTAAGATCATTAAATTGGTTTAATAGTTGTTCATTAAATTTTTCTTCATTTTCAGCTAGTTTATCTTGTAATAGTTTTTGTTGTTTTATGAAATCTTCATTCTTAATATTTGTACTTTTTGTTAAATTATCGAAGTCTGTTTGCAATCCGTCTTTTTCCTTTATAGTTTGCTCCATCTCTGCTTTATATTGTAATCCTAGTTTTCTTTCTTCTTCTAGTTTTTGCAGTAATTGATTTTGCTTTTCCTTAAATAATTTTGAAGTTTTTTCTGCTTCTTCTTGTAGTTTTGCAATTGAGTCATTATGAAATTTTTCGAATTGTTGTTTCTGCTCTTCTCTTAATTTAACATTTTTTAAATTTGCACTTTGTAATTTTTCAGTATATTTTGTTTTTGCAGCTTTTAGTTTTTTCTTATAATCTTTAGAAGTTTTGTTAAATGCTGTTGCGTATCTTATATATTTATTTTGTGTTTTATGTAGTAAATTTTCTAATTTTTTGATTTCTTTTTCTTTACTTTCACGCTCTGTTTGAAGTTGTTTTTGAGAATTTGATTTCTCATTTTCTAAGTCAGCCTGCAGCTTATTTATTCTATCATTGAGCAATTGAGATTGTTGTTGTTGTTGTGATAGAGATAGACTCTGTGAGTTTTTTAATTCTTTATTTTCCTGTTTAAGTTGGTTGATGTTATTATTTAAAGCTGCATTTTCTAACTGTTGCTCTTTCAGCTGATCATTAACTTTATTTAGTTTTGTATTTTTTGCTGTTTCAGCTGCTAATAGTTGTTTTAATTTTTTTATTTCTTCAAGATGTTGGCTATTAGTATTATCCTTGCTTGAAGCTTGTGTTTCCAGTATTTTATTTTGTTGCCCTGAGGCTTCAAGTTCAGCTTGCATGGCTAATAATTCATTCTGATGATTTAGTTTTAACTCTTTAATGTTATCATTATGTGATTGTTTTAATTTTTCGTTATTTGCTTTAAGCTGTGTTAAATCTTTATTTTTTTTGTTAAGATCCTTCTGTAGATTTTCTTTATGTTTATTATATTGATCTGTTAATTTTGATACATTGTTTTTTTCTTGCTGGAGATTTTTTTCTAATAATTTAATTTTAGCATCTTTAAATTTTTGATCTTCTATTTTAGCATTTGCTATTAATTTTTGTTTTCTTAGTTCAGCCTTTCCCTAATTAACTTGTTTTTGTAATTTTTTAATAGTTTTTCTCTGTCCTTTAATCCTTTTTTTGTCGGCATTTTCAATGTCACCATGCTTTGCTGTTAGCTGACCTCTAATGTGATTAATTTCTTCCTTTGCGCTCTTTAATTCACTATTTAAATTTTGAATGTTTTTATCTTTATTAATTACCTGACTACTAACTGAATTTTTTTCTGCGTTTAAACTGGCAATCTTATTATCTTTATCTTTGATTTTGTTTTCAAGATCTTTCTGTTGTTTAGTTGCAATTGATTTTGCTATATCTTTATCGTTTTTGGCTTTAGTTATTATTGAAGTTACTCTTTTATTTAATGCATCAATCAGTTGATTTTTCTCTTGAATTTTTGTTTTTAATTCGTTTATAGAGTTTTCTTGCGCAATATGGAGTTTCTTTAAAGCATCAATATTATCATTATATTGCTTCGCTTTTTGATCAGTTTTATTGGTTTGATCTTCTAGTAATGTTGCAGCTAAATCAATTTCTATTTTATTGTCATCAATAATTTTTTGTAATTTTTCTATTTCAATATCTTTATCTTTTAACTGATCTTGTAATTTTTCAAATTCTTTATTATCAACTATATCGTCATCTACAGATGTTGCATAATGTTCTTGTTCGTAATCGTCTACGTTTATAATCTGAGGATCAAAATCATCATCTACATCAAATTCGTTAAATGCAGGCTCCATACTAGCTAAGCTGTGCCAATCGTCATCATTTCTTGATAATGATTCTCTCCTTGCGCTATTTGGTACTGGTTTTTGTGCATCAAAGTTTAAATCATTACTTTGATGAAATTGTTGTGTAAGATCATCATTGAGATTCTTAAGATTTTCGTTTTGTTCTTCAAGATTCGATATACGATCCCTTAAATTATTTATCTCATTCTGTTGTTGTATGTCATTACTGCTCAGAGTTAATTCTTGTAATTTATTTTTTAAAAGTATGATTTCATTATTCTGGTTATTATCTGTTTGCTTAAGGTCACTTTCCTTTTTTTGATATTTTTCAATTATATCCTGAAATTTTTGGTTGTCTTGGCCAAGCTTAATATTGTCCTTTTTAAGTTTATTTAGTTCTTTTTCTGTTTCTGTTGCAGAGTGTTGAAGTTCTATAAGTTCGTTTGCTAGTTGCTGATAGTTAGAAATATCAATGTGTTGTTGACTCACCAGGTGATCAATGTCATCTGTTGATTGGGTTGGTAGGCCTATTTTATTTTCTAACTCTATATTTGCTCTATTAAGTTCCTCTTCGTATGCATTAATTTGTAATTGCATAACATTCAGCTTGTCTACTAGAGCATCATATTTGTTTTGTAGTTCATCTGACTGATTATTTTTATTTGCTAATTCATTTATTTTGTCGTTTAATTTACTTATCTCATGTTCGTAATCATCAGCCTTTGTCTTTAATTGCTCTTTCTCTTTGAAAAGTTGATCATTTTCATCTGCTAAAGCTGTTAACTCGTTTTGTGCTTTCTTGACTAGTATGGTTGGATCTAGATCATCATAATCATCTGGTAGTAGATTAATATCATCCGCACTCTTTATATCATCAGATTTTGTTTTATTCTTATTATCTTTAGTTACGTTACTTTTACCAGACTTTTTACTCATATTACTAAGATTTTTAGTTACCCTAACTATTATTGTGCCGTAAAATTTAGTAAAATTCAATAAATTTTTAAAAAATAGTTTATTTCTTAACTAATCATTAACTTTTCTTTCATATAAGAGCGTCAGCACTCACGGGGCAACCTTGAGAAAAAATGTAATAAAATCAAAACTGGATCCTCACGCAGGCTAAAGCCTGCTCAGGATGACGGGTTGGGGATCGTCCCCCAAGGCTAAAGGTTGGCTCAGGATGACGGGTTGGGGATTGCCACGCCAACAAAGGTGACTCAGGATGATGGGCTATAAGCCTTAAGAGAACTGATATTTGTCATATATGGACGCTATGATAAAATCAAGTAGAAAAAATAAAAAAATATAAGTCTAAGGAATAATATAGAAGC